>JAKAZH010000237.1 GCA_021815935.1 Actinomycetes bacterium | reverse complement strand
TTGGTGGCGTAGGTGTTGTTGGGTGGTCTGGTGCTGGAGGCGTTTTCGCCGTAGGGTCCCCAGTAGCCGGTCCAGGTGAGGCCGCCGGTATTGTCGAGTTCGGTGATGGTGTCGCCTTGGAGGTTAGCCCCGATCATTCACGTCGCCTCGTGAGTTGAGGGGCGGGGTCCGCGAAAACACCCTCCTGGCAAGGGATACTGCGCTTGTCGAGAGCAGCAGGACCCCGACCAGGAGGGCATCTCTGAGGTGAACGCTACCAGCACGACCCGGCTGAGGGTGGAGACCGGTGGTGAGGGGGTGGCGGCGCATGTGGGACTGCACTGCCTTGGTCGCTTTGCGGACCGTTTGGGGCTGGCCGATTTGCTGTCGGTCCGCATCCCGGTCATGTCGGAGCGGCTCCCGGTTCATGACCGGGGAAAGGTGCTGGTGCAGGCCATGTTGATGATGGCCGGCGGCGGGGAGGCGTGCAGCGACATCGAGAAGTTGCGGGCCCAGCCGGCGCTGTTCGGCGAGGTGCCCTCCGACTCGACGCTGTATCGCAGCTTCTTCCAGCTCGAGCCGGCCACGGTGGCGGGCCTGTGGGAAGCGATGGCGCAGGCCCGCACGGAGGTGTGGTCTCGGGCAGCGGCGACCACCGGGACCGGCCGGGTGGTGCTCGATATCGACGCCTCGCTTCATCAGATCCACTCGGAGAACAAGCAGATGGCCGCCCCGACCTACAAGGGCGGCTTCGGGTTCCATCCCCTCTACTGCTTCGCCGATGCCACCGGCGAGACGCTGGCCGTCAGGTTGCGGCCCGGCAACGCCGGGGCCAACAACGTGATCGACCTGGTCGGCGTGCTCGACGCGGCGATCGGCGGGCTTCCCGCCGAGATCGCCGCCGGCCACCGCGTCGGTGACGACCCCGGGCTGGTCCGCCGCCAAGTTCAGGTGCGCTCCGATTCGGCCGCGAGCCGCACCTTCGCCCTGGCGTGTCGGACCCGCAACGTCGGTTTCGCCGTGGTGGCCCGCTCGAATGAGCGGATCCATGCAGCCATCAGCCGGGTGGCGTATGACTCCGAGCGCTGGCAGCCCGCCGTCCGCCAGAACGGCGAGGTCCGTGAAGGTGCCGCCGTGGTCGAGGTCACCGACCTGGTCGACCTGTCCGACTGGCCGCCCGGCACCCGGCTGATCATCCGCCGCGAGCCACTGCACCCCGGAGCCCAGCAGAGCCTGTTCCCCTCCGAGTGCTACCGCTACTGGGGTCACTACACCGACACCGCCGACACCGACGCGGTCGAACTCGACCGCCACATGCGCGCCCACGCTCATGTGGAAGACAACATCCGCCGATTGAAGGACTCCGCCGCCAACCGGTTCCCCTTCTGCGACTTCGACGCCAACGCCGCCTGGCTGGCAGTCGTCTGCATGGCCGACACCCTGGTCCGCTGGTTCCAACAACTCTGCCTGACCGGCCCGCTCGCCGCGGCCGAACCCAAGACCCTGCGCTGGTCCCTGTGGCACACCCCCGCCCGGATCGTCCACAGATCCCGCCGCCAGATCGTCCGCATCCTCGACAACTGGCCCACCGCCACCATCGCCCTCGACGCCTACCAGCGCCTCGAACTCATCACCTGACACGGGGCCGGTCCCCTCACGAGAGCAGGCGTCCATCACGGTCCCTGCGCGCCCCGACCACCACCCAAACCACGCGCCAGACCCCAAATCGCGCCTCGATGAGTCGTCACGAACACCGAATGGCCACCGGTCCGCCAACGGCCATCACCCCAATCGCTGCCGAACCCGTCAAGCATTCTCATGAACGATCAGGGTTAGCGGGATCGGACACGGTTTCCCCAGAACGGTAGGCATATCGGAGGCCCGAGACTGCGAACTCCATCCGTAGCCGCTCCTGCTCAGGATCGAGTGCAACAAACTCCCGCCCTCCGACACGGTTTTGGGTGTTCGTCCGGCGTGTAACAAGACGACCGAAGTCGCCCTCCGGGTCCGCCAAGGTCACGAACCGCACGAAGACATCAGTCGATTCGAGGAGTTGAGGGTCATCAGCCGATGCGCGCACAAGGGAGGACACGGTCTGAGCGCCGTTTACGACGCTAGCACGGCGGAAGTGAAAGTTGCCGGACTTCTGATTCACGTGTGGTGCCTGTTCGAATGACTCTGCGATCACGGTTATACCGTTGTTGAAGAACCAGAAGCGAGAAGGGTCCTCCCTGGCCGTGGTCATGATCGCGTCGTTTACTTCTGTTCCAACAAGCGCCCCACGGATGTTCCGAGAAAATAAGAGGTCTCCATGGTCCTGGTACCAGCGCACGACCTCCTCGGCCGATGCCGTGCCGTAGTAAGCGACACAGTCGGCCTCGTTGTAGCTACCCCAGTTACGGAGGTTCACCGATAAATCGATCTGGGCAGTACCGGAAGAGGCAACGATACCGTAGAGTCGCTCCTGATTTAGGAACACCGAACTCGCGATATCGGTGGAATCGTTCATCCGAGCGCAAAAGTCGGCGAGAGCCTCGGCTTGGGGCTCGGCGATAGCGGCAGTACCTGTCGTAGCGACTACGAGTTCAAGGCGCGTACCTACCTGAAACAGAATATCCTCAATTTCGGAGCGACGGTCCAATAGCGGGCCGCCGAAGCCGTCCCAGCGGTTGTTGACAAGTTGCTCGACGCCGCGAAGAAATTTCAAGACATCGCCCTGCTCAATGCCGGAGTTTGCAGCGCCAGTCCATTTGCTCTGAACTAGAACGAGAGTGGCTCTATCGGCGGCGTAGGCAATGCCATCGATCCCCCCGTCGAGAGAATGGTCCGTCACCGAGCCGGCTGCGGTTGTCTCGGAAAGTCCGGCTCGATCAGCCAAGGCGAGTGCGGCAACGCAGCGCGACAGCTGATGATGCTCCTGGGTCGCTCCATGAGTGTCTATATGAGGGAGATAGTCGTTCTCCAGGTGGCGTTGTATCTGAGCCAGATGCAGTTCGCTCATGCTCCGACGTTACCGCTCGGCGCCCTTCAGCGGGCGCAGAACGACGCGCCAGAACGGCGGCGGACGAGACCAGGGCGGGAGCGCAGAACGGCACGTATGGATCGTCGACAAGCGGTGGTGCGGACGCCGGGGTGAAAGGTGACATCCATGAGCGCAGCGGACCCAAACGGCACCCGGATGGAAGCGACACCGGCCCTGACTGGCTCGAATCCGAGGCAAAGCCGGACGCTGTTGCAACTTCGGGCAGCGCGCCGAACAAGATTCGAGCTGGTCATTCGCCATGCCCCGAGCGCCGGAGAACGGTCCACGCACCGTCTCA
>JAKAZH010000236.1 GCA_021815935.1 Actinomycetes bacterium | reverse complement strand
AGAAGGACGGGCTTTTCTGCGAGAAGATCTTCGGTCCGACCAAGGACTGGGAGTGCTACTGCGGCAAGTACAAGCGGGTGCGTTTCCGCGGGATCGTCTGCGAACGCTGCGGCGTCGAGGTCACCCGCTCCAAGGTGCGCCGCGACCGGATGGGCCACATCGAACTTGCCGCCCCGGTCGTGCACATCTGGTACCTGAGGGGCACCCGCAGCTGGCTTGCTTACCTTCTGATGGGCACCGAGGTCCGCGAGGAGCTCAAGGCCAAGCAGCTGGAGAAAGTCATCTACTTCGCAGCGAACCTCGTCACATGGGTCGACGAAGAGAAACGCCACGTCGATCTTCCGAGCATCGAAGCCGAGATGGCCGAGGAGATAGGCGAGATCGAACGGGGCCGTGACCTCGACCTCGACAAGAGGTTTAAGGCTTTGGAGGACGAGCTCGCGAAGCTCGAAGCTGACGGAGCCAAGGAAAGCGAACTGAAGGCCCGTCAACGCCAGGTCGACAAGGAGCTCGGCTCGATCCGCGACCGTGCAGTGGCCGAGATCGAGCTGACCAAGCGGACCTTCGACGAGTTCCGGGCTCTGCACGCCCGCAAGATCATCGAAGACGAGTCTCTTTGGCGGGAGCTGAAGGACCGCTACTCGGACTACTTCCGTGGAGGCATGGGAGCCGAGGCGATCGCCTCGTTGATCAACGAGATCGACTTCGACGAGGAGGAAGTGAAGCTCCGCGAGGCGATCGACCCGTCCGACGGTCGCCGACCTCTTTCGGTGCAGCGTCGCCAGAAAGCGATCAAGCGGCTGAAGATCGTCACCGCTTTCAACCGCCGCGACGAGAACGGCCGGCGGGCTAACGACCCGCGGGCCATGATCCTCGACGCGGTGCCGGTGATCCCGCCGGAGCTGCGCCCGATGGTCCAGCTCGACGGTGGACGTTTCGCAACCTCCGACCTAAACGACCTGTATCGCCGTGTCATCAACCGGAACAACCGCCTGAAGCGCCTTTTGGATCTCGGTGCCCCCGAGATCATCGTCAACAACGAGAAGCGCATGCTCCAAGAGGCCGTCGACGCCCTCTTCGACAACGGTCGGCGCGGGCGTCCTGTCAGCGGGCCGGGCAACCGTCCGCTCAAGTCTTTGTCGGACATGCTCAAAGGCAAGCAGGGACGTTTCCGCCAGAACCTGCTCGGCAAGCGCGTCGACTACTCGGGCCGTTCGGTGATCGTCGTCGGCCCGACGCTGAAACTTCACCAGTGCGGCCTGCCCAAGCTGATGGCGCTCGAGCTGTTCAAGCCGTTCGTGATGAAGCGTCTCGTCGACTTGGAGATAGCGCAGAACATCAAGTCGGCCAAGCGCATGGTCGAGCGTCGACGTCCCGCCGTCTGGGATGTCCTCGACGAGGTCATCAAGGAGCACCCGGTGCTCCTAAACAGGGCGCCGACGCTTCACCGCCTCGGTATCCAGGCCTTCGAGCCTGTCCTCGTCGAGGGAAAGGCGATCCAGATCCATCCCCTGGTGTGCACCGCCTTCAACGCCGACTTCGACGGCGACCAGATGGCCGTCCACCTGCCGCTGTCCGCCGAGGCTCAGGCGGAGGCGCGCATCTTGATGCTCTCCGCCAACAACATCCTCTCGCCGGCGACCGGCCGCCCGATCGTCATCCCCACCCAGGACATGGTCTTCGGCGCCTACTACCTAACCTTGGTGCGCGACGCCGCGAAGGGGGCCGGCAGGACGTTCCGCCACCTATGGGAGGTCGAGCGCGCCTACGACGCCGGTGACATCGACCTGCACGCGAAGGTACTGTGGCGCGGCCGGGTGGTGTCCGCTGACGGCACCGAGTCGAACGGTCCGCTGGAGACGACACCCGGCCGGATCATCTTCAACACCGCGCTGCCCGCCGATTTTCCGTTCGTGAACGAGGTTGTAGGAAAAAGGAACCGGCCTATCGGCTCGATCGTCGAGGTGCTCGCAGACCGCTACCCGCGTGTCGACGTGGCGGCGAGCCTCGACGCGATCAAGAACCTCTGCTTCCGCTACGCGTCGCGTTCGGGTCTGACCATCTCGATCGACGACGTGAAGACCCCGCCTGCCAAGGTGGAGATCATCGCCCGTCACGAGGCGGAGGCCCAGAAAGCCGAGACGCAGTTCAAGCGGGGCATCATCACCGACGACGAGCGCCGCCAGAAGGAGATCGAGATCTGGACCGCCGCCAACTCCGAGATCGGACGGGCGATGGAGCAGACGTTGGCGGCCACCGAATCGAACCCGCTCGACATGATGGTCGACTCAGGCGCCAGAGGTAACCCGCAGCAGGTGCGCCAGATCGCCGGTATGAAAGGACTGGTGTCGAACCCTCGCGGCGAGATGATCCCCAGGCCGATCCGCTCCTCGTTCCGGGAAGGCCTGTCGGTCCTCGAGTACTTCATCTCCACCCACGGCGCCCGCAAAGGCCTTGCCGACACGGCGCTTCGCACCGCCGACTCGGGCTATCTGACCCGGCGTCTGGTCGACGTGGCGCAGGAGCTGATCGTCCGCCAGGTCGACTGCGGCACCACCAGGGGCGTGTGGATCGACGGGATCAAACCCGACGACGAGCGTTCGCGTTCCTACCTCGAAACCCGGATAGACGGTCGCGTGCTGGCACGCGACGTCACCCTCTCCGACGGTTCGATCATCGAAGCGGGCACCGTCATCTCACCGCCGGTGATGGTGACGCTTCGCGACGACCCGGCTGTCGAGAGGATCAACTGCCGTACGGTGCTCACCTGCGAGGCCGAGCAGGGGATTTGCGGCACCTGCTACGGACGCTCGCTAGCGACCAACCAGGACATCGAGCTCGGGGAGGCGGTCGGGGTCATAGCCGCCCAGTCGATCGGCGAGCCGGGCACGCAGCTGACCATGCGTACCTTCCACCAGGGTGGTATCGCAGGCGAGGACATCACCCACGGACTTCCGAGGGTCGTCGAATTGTTCGAGGCCCGCACCCCGAAAGGCGCGGCGATCCTGGCCCGGACCTCGGGCGTGGTGCGCATCGACGAGGAGGACGCGGGCCGCCGTGTGGTGATCGTCGCCGACGACGGAGCCGAGGAAGCCTACGACGTGTCACCCCGGGCGAAGCTCGCCGAGGGTGTCCGCGACGGGGCGGAGATAACCGCCGGTGACCCGATTGTCGACGGGCCGAAGGACCCGAAGGCGCTGCTGGAGATCAAGGGAATCCGCGAAACCCAGCAGTACATCGTCAACGAGGTGCAGCAGGTCTACCGCGACCAGGGCGTGTCGATCCACGACAAGCACATCGA
>JAKAZH010000235.1 GCA_021815935.1 Actinomycetes bacterium | reverse complement strand
GCTTGATGGTCTTGGACGCCGTCGAGCGTATCGGCGTCGAACCGACACGGCTGGCCGGCCATTCTGTCGGTGAGTACAGCGCCCTGGCCGCAAGTGGAGCGCTCGGATTCGACGCCTCGGTGCAACTCGTGGCCGAGCGCGGTGAAGCGATGCAAGCCGCCGCCGAGGCCCGCAGAGGATCGATGACTGTCCTGGTCGGCTGCGAAGCAGACGTCGCGGACGTTGCGTGCAGGCTCGCCGAGGGAGACGTGTGGCTCGCCAACATCAACAGCACCGACGAATCGGTGATTGCAGGAGACCCTGCCGCTATCGACGACGCGGTGCGATTCGCGCTCGAGTTGGGAGCCAAACGCGCCTACCCGGCGCGCGTCGGAGGGGCGTTTCACACCCCGCTCATGGCGCCCGCACGAGACAGGCTCCGCAAGATGCTCCAAACCACCGTGTTCTACAACCCGGACACTCCACTGGTAGCAAACGTGGACAGCCGGTTCCACGTCGACGGCGACGAATGGCGCCGTCTCCTCTCAGCGCAGCTCTGCAGCCCCGTGAGATGGCATCAGAGCATCCTGCGCTTGGCGGGGGCTCTCGACCCCGACTTGGAGGAGGAGCGCTTTTTTGTCGAGCTGGGCCCCGGGGACTCGCTTTCTGCCACGGTGCGAGCGACGCTGCCACAAGCGACGACGGTCCCCGTTTCGGTTCCTGGCGACCTGGACCGCCTGGTCGACACGCTCGCGGGGGACAGCTCCCTCCACGACTACGCCTCCGACCATCACGGCGAGCTTCTATACGTGTCCGAGCGGGTCGTCATAAGCCCTTCGGCGGGAGTCTTCGAACCTCCTGCAGAGCGCCGCGACGTGGGGCAGTGGATTGACGTCGGATGTCTGCTCGGGACCGTCTCGGAGATCGAGATTCGTTCGGCTTTCGGGGGAACCTTCAAGGGATACATCGCTCATCCCGGCGAGCGGGTCCAAGCCGGGCAGCCGATCGCCTGGTTGCACAGCTCATGACGGGCGTCACGATCACCGGATGGGGTTCGGCCCTCCCGGACAGGGTTGTCACCAACGACGAGCTCTCCGTGCTTTTCGACACGAGCGACGACTGGATTGTCGAGCGCAGCGGGATCCACACCCGTCACGTCGCAACAGGACCGTTCGCCGACGCCGGCGACGACCCCAATCCACCAGCTGGTGGCCTTGGCACTACCGGCACGCTGGCGGTCGCGGCCGCCCGCGAGGCCCTTCAAGTCGCCGGCCTGGAGGGTTCGGACGTCGACATGGTCATACTGTGCACCACCACCGCCGACCAGCTGATACCGGCAAGCTCCGCTTCTATCGCGGCTGCCCTCGGGATAGTGCGCGGCGCGATGGACCTAAACGCTGCGTGCGCTGGTTTCACCTACGGGCTCGTAACCGCCAGCGGCATGATCGCTGCGGGCGCCCGGCGGATCGTCCTGATCGGCGCCGAGACCCTCACGCGTGCGACCAACTGGGGGGACCGCTCGAACGCTTTCCTCTTCGGCGACGGCGCCGGTGCAGTGGTCCTCGAAGCGACACCCGGGGACGGCTGCCTCCTCGGCTGGGATCTCGGGGTGGACGGGACGCTTGTCGATCTGCTCTACGCCCACCATGGTTCGGGCATGGTCATGCGCGGCAAGGAGGTTTTTCGCCGGGCAGTGATGGCAACAGTTTCGTCAGCGACCGCTTCGTTGGAGCGGTCGAAGCTGGCCATCGACGAGATTTCGCTTTTCGTGCCGCACCAGGCGAACATCCGGATCATGGAGGCGGTTGCCTCGAGGCTGGGGCTGCCGACGGAGAAAGTTGCGAGCGTGATCGGCCGTACAGGAAACACGAGCTCAGCGTCGATACCCTTAGCGCTCGTCGACGCAATCCAGAGCGGCCGGGTATCGGACGGCGACAACCTTCTCCTCGCTGGTTTCGGCGCCGGGATGACGTGGGCGTCCGCCGTGTGGCGCTGGCATGAAAGCTGACCGCCGGTCAAGAGACGAGACGACAAGCTGGGAGCGATAGATTTGGCGGGCTGAGGGGCGCCGCAGTCGGTAGGAACCCATCGGGTGGTGTATCCCGAGGGGAAACCAGGCGCTGGTATTGCAACGACATTCCAAGAACCACCAAGGCGAGAGAGGAAAGAAAAATGGACCAAGAAGAGGCATTCGACAAGTTCAAGCAGTGTGCTGTGGACGTGCTGCAGGTAGAGCCCGCCAAAGTGACTCCTGAGGCGAGCTTTGCCGACGATTTGGACGCCGACAGCCTTGACCTCGTCGAGCTCGTGATGGCGCTCGAAGAGCAGTTCGACATAACTGTCGACGAGTCCGAGCTCGAAGGCGTTAAGACAGTGGCCCAAGCCTTCGGTCTGGTCACCTCCAAGCTCTGATGTTCGCCCTACACCCCTACCCGGGCCATCCGGGGATCCCAGGAAGGCGTGTAGTGGTTACGGGGCTCGGGGTGGCAGCCCCATGCGGAATCGGCCAGGACGCCTTCTGGAGAGGGCTCCACCTCCCCCCAGCCGACGGGCCGCGACGAGTTCCGGACTTCGACGCCACCGCCATATACGGCGCCAAAGAACTGCGCCGGGTCGACCGCTTCACCCAGCTCGCAGCCGTCGCCGCGGAGGAAGCGCTCGCGGACGCCGGCGGGCTCGAATCCCTGAGCGTCGATCCCGACCGGGCCGGGGTGATGATCGGCACCGGCATCGGCGGCATCGAGACGCTAGAGGACCAGATTCACGTGATGGACGAGCGCGGCTCGCGCCGGGTAACTCCGTTCCTTGTGCCGATGATGATGGGAAACAGGGCGGCCGCGGACGTATCGATGCGCTACAGGCTGCGCGGACCCTGCGAGGCGATAGTCACCGCCTGCGCAGCTGGAACCCAGAGCGTCGGCGCGGGCGCACGGCTTGTCGCCTCCGGGCGCTGCGACGTCGTGCTTGCGGGATCGTCCGAGGCCGCCATGACGCCGATCGGGGAGGCCGGCTTCGCCAACATGACTGCGCTGTCGACGAACGGCAAGTCGATGCCGTTCGACGCCAAGCGAGACGGTTTTGTCATCAGCGAAGGCGGCGCTGTGCTCGTTCTCGAGGAACTCGACCACGCCCAGGCGAGGGGCGCGACGATCTACGCGGAGATTCTCGGCGCAGCGAGCACCGCCGACGCGCACCACATCACCGCCCCGGCGCCCGAAGGAGCCGGCGCGGTCATGTGCATGGAACTGGCTATACGTGACGCAGGGCTGGTCCCCGCCGATATCGTCCACATCAACGCGCACGGAACGTCGACGCCCGCCAACGACCGTTCTGAGAGCTTC
>JAKAZH010000234.1 GCA_021815935.1 Actinomycetes bacterium | reverse complement strand
GAACCGTCCGGCAGGCGGCTCACGATCTCGCCGTGGCTGTGATGGCTCGCGGCCCCGTTGAAGAGCATCCAAGTGCTAAGCGGCATGTCCATCATGGCGGTACCCCCGGGGAGCTAAAGGTTCAGTGACGGACGTATTCGCCCGGCGCAGCAACGATCTTAGGGTGCTTAGGCGACCCGAGCCTTCGCGGTTTCGCTTTTGTCGCACCGGAGCGCTTGAGGGTCCAGTCGGCCCAGTCGACCCACCAGCTTTCGCGGACCTGCTCCGCCCCCGCCAGCCACTCCGCCGGGTCCGCCGGAACCTCGTCGCTCGTGTAGAAACTCGCCTTCGGATTGCCTGGCGGGTTCACGAGCGCTTGGATGTGGCCGCTGTTGGACAGCACGAAGCGGGCGTCGCCGCCGAGCACTTGCGTCGCGGCGTACGCAGACTGCCACGGCACGAGATGATCGGTGAGCGCCC
This sequence comes from Actinomycetes bacterium, assembly GCA_021815935.1. Next base: position 2,888 of record JAKAZH010000234.1, on the reverse strand, counting down.
CGACGACGTACGCGTCCTGCTTTACGGTGCCGAGGTCGACCGGAATCCCGGCGACGTTGAGCTTACCTGGATGCATCAACGCGTTGTCGTTCCACAGGTGCATGAACTCGCCGTGCAGAGCGGCCGGCAGGTTCGTGGCATCCGCGTTCCACGCAAGCACGTCGAACGCCGGGGGTCCTCGCCCATCAGGTAGTTCGCGACCCAGTAGTTCCACACGAGGTCGTTCGGGCGGACCCACGCGAACACCCGCGCCAGCTCACGGCCGTCGAGGATCCCCTTGCGCCTAGAGCTCGCGATAGCGGAACGGATCGTGCGTTCGGTGGAGAACATGTTGAGGGTGCTGCTTATCTGCGTGTCGATCAAAGTGACGGCGAGGGTCGCCGCGCTGACGAGGTCGCGGCCTTGCGAGGCGAGCAGGGACAAAGTCGCGCACTGCGTCATCCCGCCGGCGCAGAACCCGGCCAGGTTGACCGAATCCTCCCCGGAGACCTCGGCCGCTACCTCCGCCGCCTCGATGCACGCCGAGACGTAAGCGTCGAGACCCCAGTCGCGCTCGTGCGGTGTCGGGTTGCGCCACGACATCAGGAACATCTGTATGCCCCGCCCTACCGCGTACTCGACGAAGCTCCGCTTCGGCGCCAGGTCCAAGAAGTAGTAGCGGTTGATCTGCGGAGGGATGATCAACGTCGGGCGCACCCCGACCCGCGGAGTCGTCGGCTCGTACTGGATCAACTCGAACATGGGACTTCGGTGGACAACCTCCCCCCTGGTGGCGGCGACCGTCTCTCCGACACGGAACGGCCTGGAGTCGACCTGGGAGGGCATCCCTCCGTTCTCTCGCATGTCCCTGGCAAAATTCCTGGTGCCGGCAACGAGCGAGCGGCCGCGCGTCTTTGCCGCCCGGCGAAGGGCGGCAGGGTTGCCCGCCAAGGCGTTCGTGGGCGCCGACGCCTCGACCACCTGGCTCAAGGCGAAGCGGGCGCGCGAAGCGCTCTTTTCGTCAAGTCCGAGCTTGTCGACGCTGCCAAGCAGGGCGGCACCGCTCACGAGGTAGGACTGCGCGACGCGCTTCCACAACGGGCGTGTCCACGCCCGGTCGGCGAATCTTTTGTCCTTCGGGTCCGGTTTGACATCCGACATTCCTGCGAGGACCCGGGCCTCCTCCGAGCCCCACTTGAGGCCCTCCGACATAACCACGAGGGGATGGCGCGACGCGGCGCCCGCCCAGCGAGCCGCCGCCTCTGCCATATGCCGCGGGGACATCCCGACGAACGGGTTCGCCCCCTGGATGGCATCCCCCACTGGACCTATCTCGTCACCGGTACCGGGCACCACTCCCCCTTCGATCGCGAAGCGGACTACGGGATCTACTCTATCGTCCGCAAGATACCTCGAAGGTTGCGGAGGCCCGCCCGTATCCTCGACTTGACTGTCCCCTCGGGAATCTGGAGGTGTCGAGCGACTGCGGTGTAGGACATCCCCTCGTAGAATGCCAGGCATATCGGCAGCTTTTGTGACGCGGGAAGCAACGCCAGCGCCCTGGCGATCTCGTGTCCGGCCTCCTCGGCCAACAGTCGCGAGTCGATCTCACGGTCGGTTTTGCGCTCCGCACGCGCGTCTGTCAGCTCGCGGCGGTGCCGGCTCGCGCGCGATCGCAGCAAGTCGATGCTGCGGCCCCGCGCCTTCAAAGTTAGGTAGCCGTGCAGCATCCCCCGTGCCGGATCGAAGAGTTCGGGATTGACCCAGAACGCGATGAGAACGTCGGCGACGACGTCGTCGCTCGCAGGATCACACCCGAGGATCACCTCGCTCGCCGAGCGGATAGCTCCCCGGTGGCGGCGGCAGACCTCCGTGTAGGCGTCCTCGTCACGGCGGACGACGGCGACGGCAAGGTCGCCATCCTCCCACTGCCCGTACGTGACGGTGGTCAGTTCGCTCGGGGTGGCGCGCAGCTTTTCTTCGACGATCACATCGAACACATACCCCGGCCGTGGCCGGTTCACCCGCCGCGGCGGATTAGTTGATCTACGCGGCCTGCGTTGCCGCCTCGCGGCCGGCGCCGAAAGTCACGATCGGGATGCTCGCCCGAGGAGGCCCGTCCTGGCGGCGACCCGAGATCGGCCAGTAGCAGGCCGCCAGAAGCATGAGCACGAGCCCGGTGTTCGGGTCCGTCGCTGACCCGGTGAAGACGCCGCCGAAGTCTTGCAACACCCACACCGCCGCCCCGAGTGCTACTGCGAGTGTCACCCCGAACCTTGCAGCCTTGGGCACGACGACGGCTACCCCAGTGACTGCGAACAACACGGCGAGCGTGATCGACACCTGAAGGCCGTGCCCAGCGAGGGCCCGCCCGAGCCACATGTCCATGGAGCTGATCCAGCCTGGCTCTCCGCCGGCCATACCTGTCATCATCGCTGCCAAAGCCTGGGCGCTGCGCATCGCAGGCTGCAGCGCGTAGTACACAAAGCTTGCCCACAGAGCAACCCATGCGAGCAGCGAAAGGATCCGGCCGAGCAGGCTGGCGGAAGCGAGCGACGAGCCGGGCGCTGCTTCACTCGCGCGCGGCCACGCGAACACGGCGACGAAAGCGTACAGCAGTGCGGCTCCAGGCGCCCCCATGTAAAGCGTGGTGCCCCCGGTCAGGATCCCTCCGAGACCCTCGCCCATCCACCAGACACCAAGCGCCCAGCCGACGGAGACGCCAAGAGCGAGCTTGGCGCTGCGGCGCCGCAGAAGGCCGACGGCGATCAGAAGCTGCGTCGACGCAAAGAAACTGTTGTACACGGCGGGGTGATGCGCGATCACTCCAGCAGCGAACGTTATAGGCCAGGCGACGATACCGGGATTGCCGGCGGCGGCCGAACCGATCACGTTCGTTGCGAATGCCC
>JAKAZH010000233.1 GCA_021815935.1 Actinomycetes bacterium | reverse complement strand
TGCGCGCGCAGTTCCAGAACGCGAACACCGGCGAGATCAAGGAGCAGACGGTCTTCATGGGGGACTTCCCGATGATGACCGACAAGGGCACCTTCATCATCAACGGCACGGAGCGGGTCGTCGTTTCGCAGCTCGTGCGCAGCCCCGGGGTGATCTTCCAGCCGGGCCGTGACTTGAAGACGGTCGTCACCGGGACCATCCACCCCTACCGTGGCGAGTGGATCGAGTTCGACGTGGAGGCCAAGCCCGGCAAGGAGATAACGGCCGGATCGAGAGTCGCCCGCAAGCGAAGGGTCAGCCTGTTCGTGTTGCTGCGCGCCCTCGGATACACAAACGACGACGGTTTCATCGACCGTTTCGTACGCCACTTCGACTTCTTGGACACGCAGTGGGAGAAAGAGCGCGAGCTCGCCCCCACCCAGGAGGAGGCGCTTCTAGAGATCTACAAGCGAGCCCGCCCGGGCGAGCCGCCGAGCGCCGAGTCGGCTCGCGTCTACCTGGAGAACTCGTTCTTCAACCCGAAGCGATACGACCTGACCAGGGTCGGCCGCTACAAGCTCGACCGCAAACTCGGACCAGAGATCGAGCGTCTCGTCGACCTGTTCGGCGTTTCGCTGGAGCGCCCCGCAGCCGGCCAGGGTGTCCTGTCTCGCGCCGAAGTCCTCGCGGCCTGCAGCTACATGCTAAACCTCGCGAAAGGCGAGTCCGGCTACCGCCTCGACGACCAGGACCACTTCGCCAACAGGCGTATCCGCTCGGTCGGCGAGCTCATCCAGAACCAGGTTCGGGTCGGTCTTTCTCGCATGGAGCGCGTCGTTCGCGAGCGCATGACCACCCAGGACGTCGAGGCGATAACCCCGCAGACTTTGATCAATATCCGTCCTGTCGTGGCGGCAATCAAGGAGTTCTTCGGGACGTCGCAGCTTTCGCAGTTCATGGACCAGACGAACCCGCTGTCGGGACTCACCCACAAACGGCGCCTTTCGGCGATGGGCCCCGGCGGCCTCTCGCGTGAGCGGGCCGGGTTCGAGGTCCGCGACGTGCATACCTCCCACTACGGGCGGATGTGCCCGATCGAGACACCCGAAGGTCCCAACATCGGCCTCATCGGACATCTCGCATCCTACGGACGCATCAACAGCTACGGCTTCATCGAGACCCCATACCGCCGTGTCGCGGACGGGCGGGTCACCGACGAGATCGTCTACCTCGCCGCCGACGAGGAAGAGGAGTACGTCATCGCCCAGGCCAACGCGAAGCTGGCCGACGACGGGACACTCGTGGAGGACCGCGTGCTGGTGCGGCGCGCCCCTGTCGGCCCGGGCGTGCGTGTCGGCGCGACCAGCACGTCGTACGGGACCACTTCGGAGGTGGACTTCGTCCCCCCGGCCGAGGTGGACCTGATGGACGTGTCCCCGAAGCAGATCGTGTCGATCTCGACGGCGCTGATCCCCTTCGTCGAGCACGACGACGCGAACCGGGCGCTCATGGGCGCCAACATGCAGAAGCAGGCGGTGCCGCTCCTCAAGCCGGAAGCGCCCTACGTGGGGACCGGCGTCGAAGCGCGCGCGGCGACCGACGCAGGTGACGTGCTCATCGCCGAAGGGAACGGGATGGTGACGGAGGCCGCAGGCGAGCTGGTCGTCGTCGACTACGAGCCGGGGCAGGTCGACTGGGCGGGCACGAGGCTCGGCCGGAAGGTCTACCGTCTCTCGAAGTTCCGCCGCTCCAACCAGAACACGTGCCTCAACCAGCGCATCGTCGTCGACGCAGGCACCAAGGTCTCCAAAGGCGACCTGCTCGCCGACGGGCCGTCGACCGAGGAAGGCGAGCTCGGACTCGGAAAGAACCTTCTCGTTGCTTTCATGCCCTGGGAGGGCTACAACTACGAGGACGCGATCATCCTCTCCGAGCGCCTCGTGCGCGACGACGTGCTCACCTCGATCCACATCGAGGAGCACGAGGTCGACGCGCGCGACACCAAGCTCGGCGCCGAGGAGATCACCCGGGACATCCCGAACCTCTCAGACGACATCTTGAAGGACCTCGACGAGAGAGGAATCATCCGTGTCGGCGCTGACGTCTCCGCCGGCGACGTGCTCGTCGGCAAGGTCACGCCGAAAGGCGAGACGGAGCTGACACCCGAGGAGCGCCTCCTCCGCGCCATTTTCGGCGAGAAGGCACGGGAGGTCCGCGACACCAGCCTGAAGGTCCCCCACGGCGAGTCCGGCAAAGTCATCGACGTGCGTGTGTTCTCCCGCGAGGACGCGCACGAACTGCCGCCGGGTGTCAACCAGCTGGTCAGGGTGTACATAGCGCAGCGCCGAAAGATCTCCGAGGGCGACAAGCTCGCCGGCCGCCACGGTAACAAGGGCGTCATCTCGAAGATCCTGCCGGTCGAGGACATGCCGTTCCTCGCGGATGGCACCCCCGTCGACATCATATTGAACCCGCTCGGCGTGCCGAGCCGGATGAACGTCGGCCAGGTACTCGAAAGCCACCTCGGTTGGGCGGCTCGCTGGGGATGGGAAGGGAACGAAGTCGCCAAGGCACCCGTGAGCGGAGCCGAGCGCAAGACCCGCCCGATCACCCCTCCGTCGCTGCACGTCGCAACCCCCGTCTTCGACGGCGCCCACTGGGACGAGGAGGAGGAGGCCGGACGCCACCCGACGATCCAGCGTGTGTTCGAGACGATCAACCCCGACCGCTTCGACTCGGACGGGCTGCCCGTAGCGCAGGGAACCACCGGGCGCCTGATCGGCTTGGACGGCAAGGTGACACTGTACGACGGTCGCAGCGGCCTTCCTTACGACAGCCCGATCAGCGTCGGCTACGTGTACATCCTCAAGCTCGCCCACCTTGTCGACGACAAGATCCACGCTCGCTCGACGGGGCCGTACTCGATGATCACACAGCAGCCTCTCGGCGGCAAAGCCCAGTTCGGCGGCCAACGCTTCGGGGAGATGGAGGTGTGGGCCCTCGAAGCCTACGGCTCCGCGTACGCGCTGCAAGAGCTGCTCACCATCAAATCCGACGACGTCGTAGGCCGCGTCAAGGTCTACGAGGCGATAGTCAAGGGCGAGAACATACCCGAACCGGGCATCCCCGAGAGCTTCAAGGTTCTCATCAAGGAGATGCAGAGCTTGTGTCTCAACGTGGAGGTGCTCTCCACTAGGGGCGAGCACATCGAGATGCGCGAGCTCGACGAGGACGTGTTCCGAGCGGCAGAGGAGCTAGGCATCGACATCAGCCGGCCCGAGAGGGGCTCAGACGAAGAAGACGCACGGCGAGCGAGTGAGAGAGGGTTCTGAGATAAATGCTGGACGTAAACGATTTCGAGCAGATACGTATAGGTCTCGCCAC
>JAKAZH010000232.1 GCA_021815935.1 Actinomycetes bacterium | reverse complement strand
ATCCCGACGACCTTGCGGCCGGCTATCGTAACTTCCCCCGGACCGAGTCCAGCGAAGCACACGGTGCGCGACCAGGGGGTGTGGCGCATTGCGCCCCGCCAGACGTCGGCTTCAGACCCGAACGACGCCGCCCAGCAGTCCCCGATCCAGCGCGCGGCCTTCGACAAGTCAGCCTGCCAAAGCGCGTCGCCCGACGGTACGACAACGTCCACCCAGAGGATCTCCTCCGGCCCTACCAGCACCGCCGAACCGCCGCTTCGCCGCCGCGCAAGGGCAACCTGGCGTCGTCCGAGCGCCTCGAAGTCGACCGCGTCGGTCTTCTGGCCGGGACCAAGCACCAGTGCGCGCTGCGACGGCGTCAGGACCCTGATCTGTCGCATATGGCTTGCGAGCGCGTCGCAGGATTGGGCGTTCAGGTCGTCGGCGCAGCCGTGCGAGCGCACAACTTGCCAAGAGTCACGCGGTGAGCGCACTACCCGAGGGGAGGCACAGGTACGCCTCCCATTCCCGCTGCATCCGCTCGCTCGCCAGCAGGAGGAAGGTACGTTGGCGCGGCGGGGCTGGAGGGTGCCGCAGACGCATCCCGATCTCTTCGAGGAGGCGGTCGCGTTTGTGAAAGTTGCAGGCCCGGCAGGCGGCCACGACGTTGTCCCACGAGTGGCGACCGCCCCTGCTCTTGGGTATGACATGGTCGATGCTTTCGGCCTCGGCCCCGCAGTACTGGCACTTGTGCCCGTCGCGCGCGAACACCGCCCGGCGATTGAGCGCCGCCCTGGCGTGGTAGGGAACTCGTATGTAGTAGCGCATCCTCACGACCGACGGCTCCTCCAAGCAGAGATTCTCCGACCGGACGAATCGATCGGAAGGCCGGAGCATCTCGGCTTTGTGATCAAGCAGGAGCATCAGAGCCCGACGGCTCGGGACTACGCACAAGGGTTCGTAAGTGGCGTTGAGCACGAGAGCCTGCGTCATGCCAACCCCTTCACTATGCCTTGGGAGGTCCCGGGTGCCCGGTCGGCGTCAACGCGGCCGCGGCACCGCTTGATCTGGGCACTCTCATGCGCTTTTAGATTAGTCACCTCCGCTGCGTTGCCGGCGACACCACTCCAGGTAGGTGATCAGATCCTCGCCTGAGGCACCGCTCTCGTGTCCGTACATCGTCTCTGACCTGAAACGGCGGTATCGCACACGTGGGAAAGGTACCGGAGGCCACGTCGCCCACCACCGCTGCGGAACGAATCGCGCTGCGACAGGCCAGAGGTCCGGTCGACGAGCGAGTGCTCCGACGGGCGAACGACTCCCTGAGGTATAGGACTTCACAGACACTACGCTATGACAAGGATCGCCCCCGGAGGACATTGATGGATCGACAACTCGCGACCACCGCGGTTCTGGATCCTTTCACGTCCGTGTTCGACTCTGTAGTGAGCAACATTTCCACTGTTGTCCGAGGCAAGGAAGGCGCCGTCGGGCTTGCGCTGGTCTGCCTTCTGGCGGAAGGCCACCTTCTTATCGAGGACGTCCCGGGGGTGGGCAAGACGACCCTCGCAAAAGCCCTCGCACGAAGCTTCGACCTGGAGTGCCGTCGAATCCAGTTCACGCCCGATCTCCTGCCGTCCGACATCACGGGCGTCAGCCTGTACAACCGCGACGACATGACCTTCACGTTCCGACCAGGACCGGTCTTCGCCAACCTCGTCATCGCCGACGAGATCAATCGTGCGTCACCGAAAACCCAGTCGGCACTCCTCGAGGCGATGCAGGAGCGACAGGTGTCCCTGGATGACGTCACCCGGGCACTCCCCGACCCTTTCATGGTCGTGGCCACCCAGAACCCGATCGAGTACGAAGGCACCTATCCCCTCCCCGAAAGCCAGATCGACCGGTTTTTGATGCGCCTCAGTCTCGGCTATCCGGACAAGGACTCCGAAGCCGCGATGTTGGATGCGGCACGAGCGTTGGACCCGCTCGACGTGGCGAAGCTACCTGTCGTCGCCGACAACGCCACTATCCAGGCGATGTTCCGAATCGTGAAGTCGATCTACAGCGCGACTTTCGTTCGTTCCTACATTGTGGAGTTGGCGGCGGCCACGAGGCGCCACCCGGCGGTGCGCCTCGGAATGTCGCCCAGGTCGACGCTCGGAATGCAACGAGCCGCGCAGGCGCTCGCCGCGTCGCTAGGACGAGCCTACGTCACCCCTGACGACGTGAAGGCGGTCCTTCGCCCGGTGGTGGAGCACCGTATGGTCCTCGAACCCTCCCTCGCTGCGTCCGGAACGGACGTGCGCGAGATTCTCGACGAGATCGAGCGGGCTGTCCCCGTCCCCGCCGGACGCGACATCGAGCGCTGAAATCTGTGCCTCGGAGCACCTCAAGTCCCTTCCGCCGAAGCGGGCTCCCCAAGACGGCGGCCGAGACGCCACGAAGCGTCGGCCTGCACCCATGAGACTTTCGGTGTCTCTAACCCCGAGAGGCCAAGCTTTGACGGCTTCCGCAGGCGCTCTCGCCCTCGGAGCGTTTCTGTCGGGCGCTCTCGAGCTGTACGGTCTGTCCGCCGCAGCGCTCGTCCTCGTCGTCGTGGCGTGGGGCCGAGCGAGGTTCGCTTCGTGGGAAGTGGCCTTCACGCGGACGGTGACGCCTGCACGGGTAGCCGTCGGGGGAACGTGTCGCGTAGATGTCATGGCGTGCAACACCGGACGCAGGGCCAGCCCGCGCGCCGAAGGGCGTGACCCTTTCGGCGACACCGGGCGTACAGCGCGCTTCAGCATCGCCTCGCTGCGCCCCGGCGAGGTGAGGCGCACGTCGTACCGTGTGACGCCGTCGAGACGAGGCGTCTACAGTCTCGGCCCGCTGTCAGTTCGGGTGTGCGACCCTTTCGGGCTTGCCGAAGCCGTTGGCCGAGCCGCCGGCGAGGCCAAGCTGAGAGTGCATCCGCGCTTCGAGGTGATACCTGATTCTGCCCTGCCGGGCGGCGGCCGGCTTCGCCGTAGGGCCACAGGCCAAAGCGACGGCACCGAACCGGACAGTTTCCTGCTGAAACGCTATTCGGTGGGAGACGACATCCGTCGTGTTCATTGGCCGACAACGGCGCGCGTCGGCGAGCTCACGCTCCGCCACGACGAGCCGCGCCACAGCGGGTTGGTGGTACTCGTCGCTGATCTGCGTCGCGACACCGCAGGGGGCGACACTACGCCCGGCAGTTATCCAGGCGCCGCGATCCCAGGCGCCGCGATCCCAGGCGCTGCGATCCCACTCGACGCGAACCGGCTGGACGCTTTGGAGACGATCCTGGAAGCCACCGCCACACTCTCCGTATCGTGGCTGCGCGCCGGATACCTGGTCAGGCTGGTCACGAGCGCCGGCTTCGAC
>JAKAZH010000231.1 GCA_021815935.1 Actinomycetes bacterium | reverse complement strand
TGCAGTATGCGAAAATGTCTGTCACCAAGCGCATCGACTGGCGAGGTGGGTAAATATAGGTGCCGCGGGCGACGTACTCCTTCAAGATGTCGTTTTGTACGGTCCCACCGAGCTTCGCCGCAGGCACCCCCTGTTCTTCGGCCACGAGCTGGTAGAGCAATAGCAGGATCGCCGCCGTCGAGTTGATCGTCATCGACGTCGTCACACGGTCGAGGGGAAGACCGGACAACAAGGCCCGCATGTCGTCGATCGAGTCGATCGCCACTCCGACCTTGCCGACTTCGCCCTCGGCTCTCGGATGGTCCGAGTCGTATCCCATCTGTGTCGGCAGGTCGAAAGCGCACGAGAGTCCGGTGCCGCCCCCTGCCAGGAGAAGTTGCCAGCGTTCGTTGGTGGCCTCCGCAGTCCCGAACCCTGAGTACTGGCGTATCGTCCAAGGCCGCCCCCGGTACATGGTCGGGTAGATGCCCCTGGTGTACGGATAGCGCCCGGGGTCGCCGAGGCGTGAGTCAGGGTTCCATCCGTCGAGGTCTCGCGGAAGGTAAGCAGGCTTGATCTCGATCCCAGAGTCGAGCCGGCGCAGGTCCGCATTTGACGAGTCGATGGCCATGCCTGGAGAGGATAGGGCGCAAGGTGGCGGCGGGGCGAGTGGCGGACGGCCAGAGCAACTCGTGGTCGGCCCTTCGCCGGCTAGGTCGACCGCTGCCTGCGCTAGCCGGGCGGCCTGCGGATCAGCAGATCGCCTCCAGCTCGCCCGTCTCGAGGTGGTATCTGAAACCGCCGACGGTCAGGCGCGGCAGGTACGGCGAGGACTTGACACGCTGGACGTCTTGGCGGACGGACTCGTGAACGTCGAGTGAGGTCAAGAAAGCGAGACTTCTCGTGTCCGGGCCGCCGGCGTCGCTTACCGCTTCGTGGACTTCGGCCTCGGTGACGTTCGCCATCCGGCAGTTGGTGTGCGCCACGATCATGAAGCGCTCAACTCCTAGGAGGTTGGTCGCGAGGACAAGAGTCCGCAGCACGTCCTCAGTTACGCGGGCCCCGGCATTTCGAAGGATCTTTGCGTCTCCGGGTGAAAGCCCGAGCATTCGCAGGGGGTCGATTCGCGAGTCCATGCACGTGAGCACCGCAAGGCTACGCGCTGCCACCGGCTTGAGTCCTGGGTCCCGGTAGTCCGCCGCGTAGCGACGGTTCCCTTCGAGGACGTCGGAGAATACCTCGACGCTCATGTCGGGGGCTTTTCGCGAAGTAGGCGGTTCACGCAGGAGGGGCTATCGGGTGAGGCATGCACAGTCCATCGTATTCCGCGATCACGAGCTGCTCTTTCGGAATCGAACAGGCTGCGCACTCGGGGTCACGGTTCACCTTGAACGTGCGGAAGGTCTCTTCGAGGGCGTCGTAGGCGAGTAGGCGCCCCGAAAGGCTGTCCCCGAGCCCAAGGAGCAGCTTGATGGCCTCCATAGCCTGGATGCTGCCGATGATCCCGCAGAGCACCCCGAGCACGCCCGCCTCAGAGCAGGAAGGAGCCAGCTCGGCGGGAGGCGGTTCCGGCACCTGGCAGCGATAGCACGGGCCCTGGTGGGGAAGGTAGACACTCGCTTGGCCCTCGAAGCGGAAGATCGAACCGTGCACGACCGGTATGTCGAGCTTGAGCGAGGCGTCGTTGACCAAGTAGCGGGTCGGGAAGTTGTCCGTCCCGTCGACGATGACGTCGTAGCCGGCGAAGATGTCGACGATGTTGTCCGCCCCGAGACGCACATCGTAGGTGACGACATTGACGTCGGGGTTCAAGAGGGTGAGCGTCTTCTTCGCCGAGTCGACTTTTCGCTCCCCGACCCGGTCGACGTTGTGGAGAATCTGGCGCTGCAGGTTCGATTCGTCGACGACGTCCATGTCGATGATTCCGAGCGTGCCCACGCCAGACGCAGCGAGGTAGAGCGCGGCCGGCGAGCCGAGCCCTCCGGCGCCGAGGAGGAGCACCTTCGATGCGAGGAGCTTCGCCTGTCCTTCCACGCCAAGCTCCGGAAGGAGAATGTGGCGCTGGTAGCGGTTGCGCTGCTCGGCGCTCAGTCGCACCGGAGTCGACCAGCTCCTACCCTCGTCCTTCCATTTGTTGAACCCGCCGTCCATCGAGACGACGTTGCTGTAGCCGAGCGTTTGGAGAGTGTCAGCAGCAAACGCCGAGCGGGTTCCGCCGGCACAGTAGACGACGATCCGGGCGTCCTTGTCAGCGAGTTTGCCCTCGACCGTGCTCTCCAGGAAACCTCTTGGGATGTGGATGGCCCCTGGCAGGGCGCCCTGCTCGTACTCGTCGGGTTCACGAACGTCGAGCACCACGGTGCCCGGGCGACCTATCTCCGCCTCGGCTCCGGCGGTGTCGGTTTCCACTATGCGGCCCTTGGCGTCTCGCAGCAGGTCTCGGAAGCTGGTCATGCGTAAATATTACCTCTAAGGTCGGGAAATGGAGCTGGAAGATCTTGTTCGGTCGAGACGGATGTGCAGAGACTTCTCCGACGAGCCTGTTGATCCGTCGACCGTCGACCGTCTGCTCGACCTTGCGCGCCGCGCACCCTCCGCCGGCCACACGCAGGGTTGGGCCTTTCTGGTGCTCGAAGGTCGCGAGCAGACATCGCGTTTTTGGGCCGCCGACGCGTCGCCGGAATGGCTGGCCGCTCCTACGCTCCCCGGCCTGCTGCGGGCTCCCGTCGTGATAGTGCCGTGGACGAGCCAGGCTGCCTACGACAAGCGTTACAGCGAGGCTGACAAGTCCTCGACCGTGCTGGCTTGGAGCGTGCCGTACTGGATCGTGGACACGTCGTTTGCGACGATGCTGGTCCTGCTGGCGGCGGAGTCAGAGGGGTTGGGGGCGCTGTTTTTCAGGTTGAGGCCGGGCGGCGAGCAGCGGCTGCGGGAGGAGTTCGCAGTCCCAGGCGAATGGGCTGCGCTAGGTGCCGTGGCGCTCGGTCGGCGCGCCCTGGCGGTCGGTCACCGAGGCGGGGGCGGGCAGGGCGAGCCGGATGGACCGCCGCGCCGCCAGAGAGCGCTGCGGCCCCTCGACGAGGTGGTTATCAGGGGCGGATGGTCAATCGGAACCGGCCAGCAACCAGCGCAAACCTCCTCAGAGCGGCTATCCGTCGACTAGCCGCGTGACAGCGGCGCTGATGGGCGTTCGAACTACGCACGCGGCTATCTCGTCGTAGGGGGTCGGCTGGGCGTTGACTATCACCAACGCCGCACCTGCGCTGAACGCGAGTGGCACAAGGCTGGCGGCAGGGTGTACTGCCAGCGTCGTGCCGATCACAAGCATCAGATCGCAGGATCGAGTCGCCCGCTCAGCGGCCGCTACTACTTCCGGGTCGAGCGACTGGCCAAAGCTGATAG
>JAKAZH010000230.1 GCA_021815935.1 Actinomycetes bacterium | reverse complement strand
CTCCACCCGTCACAGAGCTCGCCATCCAAAGAGTCGGGGGAAGCCGGTCTGCGTCGAGGGCGGTCAACACCTCGACCACCGGCCGTCGCCCCGGACAATGTTCTGCGCCAAACTCACACCGTGTCGAATACGATCCGATCCCAGTAGCGAACCGGCCTAGGTGGCTTCACGGACCCGGGTTGACTGCACCGCAGCTGGCCTCCAGGGTCGCCTGCCCCAGGCCGACGGTCGAACCAGCGATGGCGGCACTGCAGCCGCTAGCCACACCACCGCTTGTGGCATCCGGCCGGCCGGCGGGGTCGGCTGCGGGCGGGCGTTCTCTGTTTGACGGCGTTCGCTAGAACAACGAACAGACGCCTAGGCAGAACGAACATGCGATAGCCTGTCGCACATCATGATAGCGAACACCCTACAAGGAGAGAACGAAGTTATTGCTACGGTCGTTTCCTGGCTACAGGAGCGGTTCCCGGCCAACTGGGTGGTCGAACGAAGCAGCCGATCCGACCTCCAGGGACTTGACGCCGCCATCGACGTCAAGTCAAACAACGGAATGTCGACGACCATGCTGGTGGAGGCTAAACGGACCTTCACCCCTCGCGACGCTGACCGGCTGCTGGAGGGCATGACCCGGGCCTACCGGGCGATGCTGCCGTATGTCGTTATCGTGGCCGTCGCCGACTGGATCAGCCCCCAAGCCCAGGAACGGCTCCGGGCCGAGGGCATCGGCTACGTCGATGTCACCGGCAACGCCTGGCTCTCGGTCGAAAATCCCACCGTCTTCATCAGCGCCCAAGGCGCTACCCGGAACCCGAGCCCGGCGCCGCCGGGAAAGGTCCGGATCCAAGGCCCCAAGGCGGGACGGCTCGTCCGCTGGCTGATCGACGTCAGCCCGCCATATGGCGTGCGTGAGTTCGCTGGCGCCGCGGAACTCAGCCAGAGCTACGTCTCGCGAGTGTTCGAGGCCCTAGACGAGGAAGCACTCGTCGAGCGAAACAAGCGTAGAGCGGTCGAGTCCGTTGACGTTGGCAAGCTACTGCGCCGATGGACCGACAACTACAGCGTCCTCAAAGCCAACCGGGCGACCACCTTCATCGCCCGCCAGGGAGCCAAAAGACTGCTGGAACGCCTTGATTCCGCCGGAGCTCCAGTGGCAGTGACAGGATCCTTCGCCGCCGTTCGGCGCTCGCCGGTCGCTGCGCCGGCTCTGTTGATGCTGTACACAGAGCGGCCCCAGCAGGTGGCGCGGTCCCTGGACCTGCTTCCGGCAGACCAGGGTGCCAATGTCGTCCTGCTCGAGCCCTACGATCCCGTTGTCTGGAAGCGTAGCGAGGTGGTGGACGGCGTGACCTTCGTCGCCGACTCGCAGGCAGCGGCAGACTGCCTCACCGGGACAGGGCGCATGCCCGCCGAGGGACAGGCGCTCGTGGAGTGGATGCTCGGCAACGAGTCGGCGTGGCGCGTCGAACGGCTCGACGTTGCGACGTCGCAATGACGACCGCTGATCCCCGCTACGTCGCCGCCCGCAAGGTGCTGCTCGATGCCCTCTTCGCTCTCGCACCACACGGCAAGGCCGTCATCGTGGCAGGAGCCCAGGCCATCTACCTCCACACCGGCGCCAGCGACATCGGAATCGCCCCGTACACCACCGACGGCGACCTCGCCCTCGACCCCACCCTCCTCGGCGACACTCCCGAACTCGAAGCCACCATGCGCGCCGCCGGATTCGAGATCCTTCCCCAACCTGCGGGCCAGCCCGGAATCTGGACCGTGACGCTCGATATCGACGGCGTCGAGACCACCGTCCCCGTCGATCTCGTCGTGCCCGACGCCGTAGCCCCGCCCGGCGGACGGCGCGGCGCCCGCATCGCTCCGCATGGACGGCAGTCCGCTCGCAAGGCCGTGGGGCTCGAGGCGGCCATCGTCGATCACTCGCCGATGGCCATCACCGCGCTCGACCCCAACGACGGCCGCAGCATCACCGTGGAGGTCGCCGGTCTCGCCGCCATGCTCGTGGCCAAGGCCCACAAGATCAGCGACCGGCTCAAGACGAACAAGACCGACCGCCTCAGCGATAAGGACGCGGCCGACGTGTACCGCATCATGCAGACGGTCTCCGCGCATGACCTCGGAGACACTCTGCGGCGGCTGCGTGTTGACCCCATAGCCGGATCAGTGACCACCGAGGCCCTTGACCTCCTGCGAGAGCAGTTCGGAGTTCGCAACGGACCCGCCATCGCCATGGCGCAACGGTCCCTCTCACTGGCAGTCAACCCCAGCCAGATCGCCGCCGTCTCCGTCGCCTTCACCGCCGCACTCCTCGACGCTGCCACCTGAACCCCACGAGACTCCCCAGACCTCCTTCTAGCAGGAGGGGGGTCGCTAGCGGAAGTCGAAGGTGCAGGGTCCCTTGAATTTTTCTACCAGATCTTCTATTTCTATCGGACGCGGTAGACAAGGCCGTCACAGACCAGCATCAACCGATATATCGCAACCACGTGACCGCAGTTCACAGGCACTCTTTAGCATCGTCCAACAAGTCAACATGGCCAAAATGCAGCTCATAACCCGAAGGTCGGCGTGTTACCAGGTCGGAGCGTTGTCGCTTGCCACTCGGGCTGGGCGGCGCGGGGGCCAGTCGCTCAGAGACTGACGCCACCCGGGCGCCCGCTTGGTCAACCAACTTGGCTAAAGTTGGTGGGTTGGAGAGCTAAAGCGTCGCTAGGCCCGCTACCTCGACGCTCAATCGAAGGGACGGAACTTCACGCCTATCCGGACTCCGTAGCGGCCTCGGCTAGCAGCTAGCGCTAGCCGTGGCTATCAGTCCCGTCGGCGTGCTGGGGTTGGTGACTGTGAAGGAGGCTTCGTTGGAAGGCCCCGACATCCCCGCCCGCTGATCGCCTTGACGATGTAGTCGTAGTAGTGGACGGTGATGCCAGAGGCCTCGGGGGCGTTGTAAGAGGTGCCCGTGACCGGGCTCGAGTTCACCGGAGTAGCCGACTCCGCCGTCGAGAAGCTGCCATTGCTGTCCGGGGCCGCGTCACTCTCCCCGATGTCGCCGTGTGACAACCGCGGACCCTACCATCCTGCCTCTCCCGCCGCTCGCCCTGAGATGGTAGCCCAGAGTGCTTGAGCCATGTCTTGATCGCCGAGCGGAGTCGTAGAACGGCGCGGAGCGACGCGGCCGTGTCCTTGGACAATATAACCCGCCTTCGGGACGCTGCTGGTGAAGGTGCTGCCGGAAGACTAGGTGTTGGGTTGGCTGCCGCCAAGGCCGGACGGAGATCGCCACCGGGCAGGGTTGGAGCCGTCATGATGGGCGGTCGCTCAGCGTGGCCTGGAGCACGATGTGGACCATACGGGCAATGCGTAGCGTGTTGATGATCCCGAAGGCGGT
>JAKAZH010000229.1 GCA_021815935.1 Actinomycetes bacterium | reverse complement strand
TATCGGTAGAGGGAGTGGATGGCGGCCAAGCGCGAGTTGCGAGTCCTGATGCTGTTGTGACGGACGGCTTCGAGATGGTCCAAGAAGCTGCCGATGAGCCGGGCGTCGAGGTCATCGAAGTCGAGATCGCACGGTGGCTTGCCGGTCCGCTCGGACGCGTAGCCGAGTAGGAGCCGGAACGTGTGCTTGTAGGCGGTGACGGTGTGGCTGCTGGCACGTTTCTGGTTGAGCAGGCGCTGGGTGAAGAACGCTTCGAGGGTGGGGGCGAGCGCGCTCACGATCTGGTTCCCTCGGTTGTCTCGAGACGCCCGGCAGCCAGGGCGAGCAGTTCGGGGACGCCGGAGATGTACCAGTAGGTGGCCCGGGGGTCGAGGTGGCCCAGATAGGTGGACAGAAGCGGCATGCGCACCGCGACGTCGCCGCCGTCGCGATACCAGCCGAGCAGGGTGTCGACCGTGAAGGAATGCCTGAAGCTGTGGATTTTTGGTCGGGGCTGCCCTGGCGGTTTCTCCAGGCCGGCTTGCCGCAGCAGGTGGCGGAAGGTGGGCTGCACCGTGTTGTGCGACAGCGGGGTGCCGCGCGTCGAGACGAAGAAGCTGAACCGGGAGCGGGCAGGGACGAGACGGTCTCGTAGACGGTCATAGGCTCTGAGCGCGTCGAGGGTGCTGGGATGCAGGAGAACCTCGCGGGACTTGCCGTACTTCGATTCGCGCACCACAAGCGCCCGCCCCGACCAGTCGATGTCGCTGGCGTCGAGAGCCATCGCTTCACCCACCCGGATGCCCGTTGCCGCCAACAGTCCTATCAGGGTCTCGAAGGTTGCTGCCCTGGTCGCCGGTTCGAGGCTGCGAGCGGCGGCCATCAGCGCAGCGACGTCAGCGGCGGAGTAGATGTAGGGGACCGGCCGGTACTTGCCGGCGGGGAACAGGCCGTCTGGGGGGACCTCGGTGGCGGGGTCGAGAGCGTGAAGGTAGCGGGCGAAGTGCCGGGCCACCCGCATCCGGCGGGCGATGTAGGCAGCCGAACCGGTCACCTGGGTGGTCCAGGCGGCCGCCAGACAGGTAGTGACCGTCGACGCCCCCGCCTCCTCGCAGAACCCCACGAAGTCGCCGAGCAGGTGTCCCTCCCCGACCAGCTTGTAGGCCAACGCCCGGCGCAGACCGAGATAGTCTTGGGCATGTCGGCGAAGGTCGTTCACGGCCTGGTCCCAGGCCAGGGGCGGATAGCCGCCGCCAGTGAGTTTCGGTCGACCTTGGCGTAGATCGACGTGGTGTCGCTGCGCTGATGTCGGAGTACCTGGCCGATCTCCTCCAAGCTTGCGCCACCGGCGAGCATCCCGGTGGCCGCCGAGTGCCGCAGGCGGTGGGCCCGGCTGGGAGCGAGTCCGGCCCGCTCGCAAGCGCGCCAGACGATCGAGGAGACACCACCGGAGGTCAGGGCCCGATGCGGGGCTCGCACCCGCACGAACACCGACCGGCTCTGACAGGTCGGCCGACCCTGCGACAGCCACGCCGCGATCGCCTCGCCCACATCAACAGGCAGGGGCAGCCGGTCGACGCGGTTCCACTTTCCTCTCACCGTCACCTCCCCGGACCGCCAGTCGATGTCGTCGAGACCCAATCGGGCTGCCTCTCCGGCGCGCAAGCCGAGACGGGACAACACCACCAGCACGGCGAAATCCCTCCGGCCGATCCCTTTGCGCCTGTCGCAACTCCTGAGCAGTGCGGCGACTTGTGAAGGCGGCAGGGCCTTGGGCAGTGAGCCCAGACGCCAGCCGGCCACCGAAGGCACCGCGTCCGCCAGCGGGCAGGTCACGAAGCCCTCGATGTAGAGGAACCGCAGCAGTGACCGCAGCCTGGTAGTCATCGCCTTGGCCGAAGCGACCTTCAAGCGCCGGGCCTCTTCGAGAACGAAGCGGGTCACCTCCGCGGCGGTCACATCTTCCAACCCCAAGGCGCCGCCAAGGTCCAGCCACGACAGGAACAGCCGGGCGACGTCGGTGTACACCCGGACGCTGTCGGCCTGGAAACCCCGCTGTCCGACCAGATAGCACCTGTAACGCTCGATTACCGCCTCGGCAGGTGACGCGGGCGTCGCGGTCTCACGTTCGGCGGGTGTCGCCCCAACGCCAACCAGGAACTCGACCAGCCGGGACAGCCTCAGCGGCGAAACCGGACCGGCATACCCCTCGGCTGTCCTCCAGGCGGCGAAGTCCTCGATCACCAAGGCCGACAGCTCCCCGACCCCCACGGTCTCCCACCCCATCCAGCCACTCAGCTGGGCCATCAGGTACAGGTGGTCGGCTCCCGACCTGAAACCCTCACGAGCCAGATGCTCTTCGAATGCTGCCGCCCAGGGAGCCAAAGGCCCCCTCACGCGCACTGGTTTCCGGTTGGTCATCATGAACTCCTCTCTGGTTGAACTGGTTGAACCAAAGAGGATCCTCGATCAGGCTCTCGGTATTATCCCGAACTCCACACGACGCCCATCGCCTCTGAGCAGGTCACACAGCCGCCATCGCACCCATGCTCGGGATAATTCCGTCATCGGGATAAGCCGACGATTTCGTCGTCTTGGTATCCGGCACCCAACAGCATGCCCAAGCTTTACGGGAGGAAGTGGCAGAGGTACTCTCCCCGATGGGTCTGCGCCTATCGGAGGAAAAGACCACGATCGTCTCCATCGACGAGGGGTTCGACTTCCTTGGTTTCCGCATCCAGCGGCAGACCAAGCCGGGGTCGAACAAGAAGGTCGTCTACACCTGGCCATCGAGAAAGGCGCTTGCCTCGATCATGGCCAAAGTGAAGGCGATCACCAAGCAGGGCACACACCAGTCACTCGCCGATCTCCTGCGCCAGCTCAACCTGGCGCTGCGAGGCTGGACCACCTACTTCCGGCACGGCGTGTCGAAGGCGACCTTCCACTACCTCAACCACTACACGTGGCGTCGGGTGATCGGATGGATCCGCCGCAAACACCCCCGGGCCACATGGAAGCTCCTGCGGCGACGCTACTTCGGCAACGGATGGCGCCTCGCCCAGGACGGCGTCGCCCTCTTCGACACCAGGGCGGTATCAGTCACTCGATATCTCTACAGGGGTCAGAAGATCCCGACGCCGTGGGACGAGTGGAATACGGCCATGGCCGGGTAGCTCAACGGGCTCGTGGAGAGCCGGATGCGGTGGAAGCTGCACGTCCGGTTCGGGGAGCGGGCCGGGGAAACGGACCAGCAGGAAACGCTGGCACCGCGCCCCGGTCCGACTTCACCACGCGCGCTTTCGTCCACGCCTCGAGACCCCCATCGCCAGCAACCTCACGGACACCCCGCCTCCGTCCACCCCTGGAACGCAGCCGACTACCGACCTGTCGAGGCTTATCCCCACAAGGACCCCAT
>JAKAZH010000228.1 GCA_021815935.1 Actinomycetes bacterium | reverse complement strand
ACCGCGCCTGTCGGGTGCCGACCGGGCCGAGCTCACCGCCGACGTCCAGGCCCAAATGCAGGAGCTCACCAACCTCATCGGCGACCTTGTCGACCTTGCGCGCCAAGAGGAGCGCCACGTGGAGCCGATCGAAGTGCGTCTCGACTCCATCGTGGCTCACGCGGTCGAACGGGCGCAGCGCAGGGCACCGGGGCTGCGCTTCGATCTTCACCTGACGCCGGGATCGGTCCGGGCGCAGCCGGCGCTGCTGGAGAGGGCTGTCCTCAACGTCCTCGACAACGCGGCGAAGTGGAGTCCGGACGGGGGCATCGTCGAAGTGTGGCTCCAACGCGGCGGGGTATGGACGCTGGACGTTCACGACTACGGGCCCGGCATCGCGGCGGAGGACATTCCGCACGTCTTCGACCGCTTCTACCGTGCTGCTGCAGCGAGAAGCATGCCGGGCTCCGGGCTCGGACTGGCGATAGTCGCTCAGGTCGTCGGCGATCACGGTGGGAACGTGTCCATCTCGGTGCCCCCTGAGGGCGGCACCCACGTCCACATCGAGCTGCCGACCGTAGCCGAGGACGAGGCAGAACCCCGCGGAGACGACGCTGGCGACGTTCTCCCTCCGGAGGTTTCAGGTGGTCAGCCGAACGTGCCGGCCGGGCTGTCTACGCCCTGAGCGGCCGCTAACAGTTGGGACCGTGTTCGAATCGACACGTGATAGTCGATGGACCATTGATCCTCTCAGCCGGAGCGGTCGCCCGTCGCCGGGCCCGACGGCGACGACGTCGGACCGCGTTCGCTGGCGCCATCGTCGAGCCCCGGCGATTTCACCCGCTTCCTCTTCCCGGACCCCGAACGTCATGATCAGCGGAACCGTGGGTGCGGGAGGCGCCGGACCGCCGTACGGCTCGGCGTGACCCCCGCTTCACGACAGGTGAGGTCACGACAGGTGGGATACTGAGCAGCGGTATGAAGATGTGGGCGAGCGGCCCGATGGCAACCGCATAAACAATGGTGCCGACGCCCACGGTACCCCCAAGGAGCCAGCCGACAGCCATCACGCTAAGCTCGATGCCGCTACGCACCACGCGGATCGAATGGCCGCGAGCTGCGAGACCGGTCATCAGCCCGTCCCGGGGACCAGGACCCAGGCCGGCACCGATGTAGGCGCCAGTCGCCACCCCGTTCAAGCCGACTCCGACGAGCATCGTTGCCCCGCGGAGCACAACCCCGTGCGGGGCCGGGACGAGCCACATGACCAGGTCGATCGTCGAGCCGATGACAGCCACATTCGCCAACGTCCCCAACCCGAGACCCTGTCGAAGCGGGATCCACAGCAGTAGGACGGCGGCACCCACGATGATCGCCCAGGTGCCGACGCCAAGGCCTAGCCGGCGCGACAGACCCTGGTGGAAGACGTCCCATGGGTCGACGCCGAGGCCAGCGAGCAGTAGCATCGAGTCGCTCAGCCCGTAGAGCACGAGTCCTGCGAGGAGCTGGGTGAGCCGGCGCCGTTGCGGTGCGGGAACGATCATCAGGGCCAACTATTGGCCAGATTGGCCTGATAGCAAAAGGGCCAATGTGGTAGAAGTGGCGGGTGGTCACGATCGGCGGCGCTCGGCTTGTTGACCTGCTCGGCGACTGGAGGATCGCAGGCAACTCGAGGGATCGGCTTGTGGCGAGGATACGCGGGCTAATCCTTGGCGCACAGATCCCCCTTGAGACCAGGTTGCCCTCCGAGCGATCGCTCGCCGCGGCACTCGGCGCAAGCCGCTCCACGGTGACCGCGGTCTACGACCAGCTGCGCGACGAGGGCTATCTGCGCAGCACCCGCGGCTCAGGGAGCTTCGCCTCCGTGCCTGGCGGCCACCGAGGCGTCCCCGACGCGTTAGCGCCCGGAGACGGGATCGACCTGCGCATCGCTGCGCTCCCGGCACCGCCGATGCTCGGTCAGCTCGTCGAGGCGGCCGTGGCCGACCTGCCGCGGTGGCTCGACCACCACGGCTACGACCCGCTCGGGTTGCCCCCGCTGCGCCAAGCGATCGCCGCCCGCTTCACCGTCCGGGGCCTGCCGACCCGTCCCGAGCAGATTCTCGTCACCAGCGGTTCGCTGCAGGCACTTGACCTTACAGCGCGCGCCCTCACTCCGCGCGGCCGAAGCGTGATCGTCGAGGTCCCGACCTACCCGGCCGCGCTCGACTTGTTACGAGTCGCACGCGCCCGGCTGCGCTTCGTTCCGGTGACTGCCGAAGGCTGGGATATCGACGCATTCGAGGCGACCTTGCGAGGTACCGAACTTTCCTTTGCCTATCTAGTCCCCGACGTCCACAACCCGACCGGCGCCGTCATGGACGCTGCCACTAGGCGACGCGTGCTCGGCGGCCTCGCCCGTGCCGGTGGGATGGCGGTGATCGACGAGACCTTCGCCGAACTGCGCCTCGACGACCTAGATCCGCCGCCGCCCACTGCCGGAAAGCGGGTGGTCATCCTCGGCTCGTTGTCCAAAGCCGCCTGGGGCGGACTGCGAATCGGCTGGGCCCGCGCCGAGCCGTCATTCGTCGCGCGCCTCGCGACCGCCCGAGGAGCCAGCGACCTGGCGAGCCCGGTCCTCGAACAACTCGTCGCCGTCCATGTCATGGCGAATCTCGAGGAGATCCTGGCAGAGCGCCGGGCGCTCTTGCGACGCAGATACGAGACGCTTGCCCGGGCGCTCACCGACCAGTTACCAGACTGGCATTGGAGCCCGCCCGCAGGTGGATTCGTGATCTGGGCGGAACTCCCCCGGCCGATCTCGACCAGCCTCGCGATCGACGCTCGCGGTCACGGACTCTACCTCACGCCGGGCCCGCGCTTCGGCGCCGCCCATCTCCTCGAACGATTCATGCGCGTCCCGTTCACCGAAGCTCCCGACCGCCTCGAGCGAGCGGCCATGATTCTCGCCACGCTGACGCCGAAGGTGACCTCTTTCACCGACGAGAACGAGCGAATCCACTACGCCGTGTAACACGAATCGCGGATTGTCCGTCAACGAGCAAGCTCCCAACGGCCTCCGATAGAATCTGATATGATACCACGGTGCTACAGCGGTTGTAATGGATGCGGCAGGCACACTTCGACTGGCCCGACTCAGGTCCGGGCTGTCTCTTAGATGTCTTCCTGTCTTCCTCAACACGACCGAGTTCCACGCGCAGGTCGCAACCCGGGTCCATCTGGTCCCTTTGCCTGCGAGCTCCGGCCCTTCCTCATATCCCCAAGGTGAGTCTGAATCTGTGTCGTGACGCTCGTCGTGTATTTCGACGACCGTCAAATTTGGTCAGGATTTTCAAGCGGCGCGCGCAGCCTGACCATTTGAAGCGTTTTTTCGCACTTTTTGGTACACGATCCGTGTTCCCAAAAAATCCTGTACC
>JAKAZH010000227.1 GCA_021815935.1 Actinomycetes bacterium | reverse complement strand
CGGCTCTTGACCGGCATGACATTACGGCGGTTTGGGCTCTCCGCCTGCACGGCGCACCCGGAGGACCTACCTCCATCACTGGCAGAGCACGGCTTGCAAGACCGATCTTCTACATCGACCCCACTCCCCTTTCAGGACACACATCCGCTGAGCCTCTAAGGGCCCGGAAGGGAATTACATGTCTGTAGTTCACGTTCGAGCCATGGGCGAGATGGTGTAGTTCCACTCGCCGTGGAACTCGTGGCGGGTGATGGGAACCGCTTGCAGCTCCTTGTCGCTGACCGTGATCCCGGTCGGGTAGTAGCCCTGGTCGAGCTGGGCTCGGACCTTCAGCCCCGTCGTGGTCGTGGTGTTGGCGATCAGATCCACCATCACCTGGTGGCTCGTGAGGGGACGCCCCCGCCAGTTCATGGTGATCGCCGAGAAGAGGCGGTGCTCGATCTTGTTCCACTTCGAGGTGCCCGGTGGGAAGTGACAGACCGTGATCTCGATCCCGGTATCGGCCGCGAGCTTCGCGAGCTCGAGCTTCCACAGCCTCGGGCGGTAGCCGTTGGAGCCGCCGGCGTCCGCGGTGACGAGCAGGCGTGTGGCCTTTGGGTAGGCGATGCGGCCGACCTGCTCCCACCAGCGGCGGATGCTCGAGACCGCGAACTGGGCGGTGTCCCCGTCGTCGCCGACGACCACGAACCCTTCGTTGGCGGCGAGGTCGTAGATGCCGTAGGGGACGGCCTTTCCCACCTCGGGATCGGGGAAGTCGTGCACCTCGACACGCACGGGGAGCCCACCGGGCTGCCACTCCCGTCCGCCGTTCTTCAAGTTCCCGACGACTTCCTTCTTCTTCGAGTCGACGCTGATCACCGGCTGGCCCTGTGCGAGATGGGCGTTCACCTCGCCGTAGAGGTGGCGGAACTGGGCGTCGCGATCAAGGTGCTGGGTGCCTTCGTTCTCCTTGGCGTTGGCCTGGAGGCTGTAACCCATCTGGTGCAAGAGCTCGCCGACGGTGACGTGGGACACCGTGAACCCCTTCACGCCGAGCTCGCGCGCGAGCGTGCGCGTCGACTTCGTCGTCCAGCGCAGCGGGCACATCGGGTCTCCCCGGCTCTCGGGCTCGACGAGATCGTCGAGGGCCATGAGCAGGCCCGGCTGGGCGTCGACGGCTCTCGGGCGACCGGCGCCGGGCAGGCGGATCCGCGCGCTGACCTCGACCCCGGCGTCGACCTCGCCGACGGCCTTCTGCAGCGTGGACCGGCTCATCCCGGTCGCCTCGGCCACCGCGACGATCCCGCCGCGGCCGAGAAGGCGTGCGGTCGAGCCCGCGAGGAGCCGCCGCTGGCGCTCGTCGAGGTGCGGCATCACCGTCGTGAACATCGTTGTCAGCGCCTCATCGGTGACGCCGAACACTCGCACGAGAAGAGGTTACTCCACTCATCGCCATCTCGCGCGGACTATTCTCTACCGAGCCCTAACCCCCGCAGCACGTCGCGACGGAAGACCCTCGCGACCTCGACGTGAAAGTGCTCGACCGTCCACAAGTCGCCGCGTCCGCTCCGGCGCAGCCTGCGCTCCAGCGACTCGCCCGCGGCTGTGTGCTGGAGGATGTCGACGCCTGCCGAGGCGTCGAGCACGTACCGGCTCGGCAACGGTCAGTCGCTGGAGCGCAGCTCCGCGAGCACGTCGGCCGCCGGACGGTCGCGAACCGTCCGAGGCAGCTGCTCCCAGCGCGCCCACCACTCGTCGAGCGCCTTCGGGTCGGCGTCGCTCGTCACTCGGATCGCGGGATCGTTCGCCACTACGCTCGGGAGAGCCATAACCGCAGCGTAGCTCGCCGTTCGGGGTCCCGACAGCGGGCACCCTTACCCCGACCGACGGCTCGACCTCCGTGCGAGCCCCGGCGGAAGGGCACTCCGCGGTAACGTGATCCTCGCCTCGACGGTCAGGGGGCTACGCGAAACCGCAGGTCGCGACGTTCCCCTTGCTGTTGCTCCCCTCCCGGGGGCGCCAGATTCTGCAAACTGCTATTGAGATGATTGCGTGGCGCCGAGCAGAGGGGCAGCCGCCCAGTGCTCGGGTTGCAGCAGGGATCTGCTCAGGCGCTCCGGAGCGGTTGGATCCGTTCGAGCCTCTCGGCCAGGCGGTCCCGCTCGACTTCGAGGTCGTAGCGTCCCTGGAGGTTCAGCCAGAACCGCTCGGTGGTGCCGAAGTACCTCGCCAGCCGTAGCGCCGTGTCGGCGCTGATGCCGCGCTTGCCGTGGACGATCTCGTTGATCCGGCGCGGGGGGACGTCGATCGCGACCGCTAACCGGTGCTGGGTGATCCCTAGCGGCACGAGGTACTCCCCGAGCAGCACCTCCCCTGGATGGATCGGCGCCATGGTCGTAGTCGGAGCCACGATGTCCTCCTCCTCAGTGGTAGTCGACGATCTCGACGTCTTCGGGCCCGGCGGCGGTCCAGCGGAAGCAGATGCGCCACTGCTGGTTGATCCGGACGCTGTGCTCACCAGCTCGATCACCCCGGAGCTTCTCGGGCCGGTTGCCCGGAGGAACCGTCAAGTCGCTCAGCGCGTCGGCCGCGTCGAGGATGAGCAGCTTGCGCAGTGCCGACCGCTGCGTGGGCTCGTCCAGCCGTCGCGAGCGCTGTCGCAGCCAGACCCGCTCCGTATCCTTGTCCCGGAACGACCGCAGCACCTAGGAAGCATAACGCGATGCGTTATGAACGGCAAGCGTTATGCCTCGGGTCCTTCGACATCGCTCCTGCCGTCAGCTGGCGGCGTTGCGTCCGCGGAGGACCCCTCGCTGCGATCGGCGTTCCGCGACGTCCTCGAGGAGTTGCCGGATCGCACGCGCTTGGGCCAACCGCAGCTCCTTGGCCTCGTCGCCGGAAACGACGACGATCTCAAAGCTGAAGGTTGGCTCAGGCGTCGCCGCGCCCGGGACCCGACCATTCCCGCTCGCTCCTTCGACCTCATCGTCCATGGCGCCCCTCCTCCTGACTCGAGAGGATCTTGAGCAACGTTCCAGCGAAGGCGTTCCCGGTGAGCGGTCGTCACGACCTGCCGATCTCGCCTGGCGCGCGGGCCGGAGCACCCTCGGGCCGCCTCCGCAGCTGGCGGCGGCCGAGGGCGTCACCGGGCGAGATCGTCGAGAAGGTCGGCAAGGACCTGTTCCTCGTAGACCGCCACACCTGCGTCTTCCATGGACGGTCGCAGCCCATCGTCCCACGGCGACGCGAAGGCACGGCCGGACAGGGCGATCGCCCCGAGGTCACGCTCCACCGCCCGTCTATAGTCTGCAGCTCCGAACCGCCACGGTGCCGCGACCGTGATCTTGCGTGCGAGCACGGAGGCGATGGCGAGGCCACGCCAGTCGAAGTCACCGTGGTACCGGACCCTCGAGCCAGC
>JAKAZH010000226.1 GCA_021815935.1 Actinomycetes bacterium | reverse complement strand
AGCACCCCATGATCCTAGTCCGGTTAAATGGAGACCCCGAACGCCGCTTATGTCGCGCGCGGAACTATGTCGCGTTGTCGGTGGAACGGGCGGACCCTCACGGCCGAGGTCTCGCTCAGCGCGACATAACGCTCGGCATCGTCGACGATCCTCTGGTTGGAATCTTCAACCGATCGGAGGCAGTCATGACACGATGCGATCCACCCGTCGAGGTTGCTGGACCGCTGGCACAGTTCAAAAACGGATTTGTCGCGCACCTCGTCGCGCTCGGCTACGTGTCGAGCGGCCTTGCTGGACAGCGCGCCTTGTTCGGTCACCTCGATCGCTGGCTCGATGCGGCCGGTCTTCGGCTGGCTGAGCTGACCCCATCGGCCCTTGAGGAGTTCTTGCAGTCACGGCGCGCCGGGGGCTATACGACCAAGCTGACGGCTCGCGGCCTCGCGCCGTTGCTCGATTTCCTCGAGCACCTGCAGCTCTACACGCCCCCGGTCTCGTCGAGCACGGCGCTGGACGACCTCCTCGAGCAGTTCCATCAGCACTTGGCGAACGAGCGGGGGCTCGGAGAGGGGACGGCTCGCGGCTACCTCTGCGTCGCTCGGCGGTTTCTGGCCGCGTGCTCTCCGCCGCTCGGGACGGGCGTGGCCGAGCTTGTGCCGAGCAACGTCACCGGCTTCGTGCTGGCGCGTAGCTCGGAGCTCGGCGTGGCAGGGATGCAGACGGTGGTGAGCGGGATGAGGGCGCTGTTGCGCTTCCTCTACACAACAGGACTGACCGATCGGAACCTCACCCCGGCGGTGCCGACCGTCGCTCGCCGACGAGAGGACCTTCCACGCTCGCTTTCGAGTGAGCACGTCGAGCGGCTCCTGTCAGGTTGCGACCGCACGACGCCAGTCGGGGTCCGTGACTTTGCGATCTTGAAGCTGCTCGCCCGCCTCGGCCTGCGAGCCGGCGAGGTGGCGGCCATCCGGCTCGACGACGTCGAC
This sequence comes from Actinomycetes bacterium, assembly GCA_021815935.1. The sequence goes on along the minus strand of JAKAZH010000226.1, from coordinate 2,425 downwards.
TGGGCGGCAGGAGAGCTGCGCGTCCGCGGCAAGGGCCCGCGCGAGGACCGCTTGCCCTTGCCTGGCGACGTCGGCGACGCCCTCGTCGCCTACCTGCAACACGGGCGGCCCGACTGCGCCGAGCGAGCGCTGTTCATCCGCTCCTGCGCTCCCCGCCGAGGACTGACCCGTCAGGCGGTCGGCGGCCTTGTGCGGGCGGCGAGCGTGCGGGCCGGCCTGATACCGCACGGGCCCCACCGTCTCCGCCACACGGTGGCGACCGAGCTTCTCCGCGATGGTGCATCCCTAGTCGAGATTGCTCAGTTGTTGCGCCATCACAGCGTGAGCGTGACGGCCTTGTACGCGAAGGTCGATCACCGTGCGCTCTCCGGCCTCGTGCAGCCGTGGCCCGGAGCGACCAGATGAGCGCGCTCGAGCAGCGGGTCGCGGAGTACCTCTCGATCCGCCGAGCCCTCGGCTACAAGCTCGCCGGACAGGACGCCCTCCTTCACGACCTCGCCGTCTGGCTCGACAAGGAGGGCTGCGGAGTGCTCACCGCCGACCTGGCGCTCGCGTGGGCCCAGGCGCGGCCAACGAGCAGCCCGAACCGCCAGCGACAGCGCCTGACGATCGCCCGGCTCTTCGCCGAGTACCTGTCCGCCGTCGACCCGCGGACCGAGGTGCCACCGGTCGAGCTCCTGCCGGCTCGCTATCGCAGGACAGCCCCCTACATCTACAGCGACGCAGAGATCGCCGCGCTGATGAGGGCAGCTCGCTTGCTCGAACCGCCGCTCAAGGCTGCGACCTACGAGACGCTGATCGGCCTGCTCGCCTGCACCGGGCTCCGCTACGGCGAAGCCGCCGGGCTCGACCGAGGTGACGTCCACTTCGGCGACGAGAGCCTCTTGGTGCGCTTCGCCAAGAACGGCAGGTCTCGTCTCGTGCCTCTGCACGTCACTGCCGTCGCCGCCCTGGCCGACTACGCGTACCGGCGTGACCGGCTCTGCCCTCATCCGACGACGCCGAGCTTCTTCGTGAGCGTCCGAGGTGGACGCCTCGCCCAGAGCTCGGTCCAGAACGCCTTCGCCACCCTGCGTCGGATGGCAGCCCTCGAGCAGCGACACCATGGCCGTGCGCCAAGGCTGCACGACCTGCGTCATCGCTTTGTCGTTTCGACGATGATCGGCTGGTATCGCGACGGGGTCGACGTCGAGGCACGGCTCCCGGCGCTGTCGACCTACGTCGGCCACGTCGACCCCAAGGCGACCTACTGGTATCAGCAGGCCGTGCCCGAGCTCCTCGCCCTTGCCGCCCAGCGGCTCGAAGCCGGGGCGGCGGGCAAGTCATGACGTCGCTCGCCCCGACCGTGCAGGCCTTCTTCAGCGATCGGCTCATCCGCCAGCGCCATGCCAGCCCGCACACCGTCGCCGCGTACCGCGACGCGTTCCGCCTGCTCTTCTCCTACGTCGCCGACGTCACCGGCAAGTCGCCCTCCGGGCTGGACTGGGCGGACATCGACGCTGTCAGCATCGGCGCGTTCCTCCATCATCTCGAGACCGTGAGGGGGAACAGCGTTCGGACCCGCAACGCTCGACTGAGCGCCATCCACTCCTTCTTCCAGTTTGCCGCCCTCCGGCATCCCGAGCAGGCGGATCTCATCCAGCGCGTCCTCGCTATCCCCGACAAGCGCTTCGACACCACGGTCGTCTGCTACCTCAACGTTGCAGAGGTCGGCGCGCTCTTGGCCAGCCCCGATCGCACCACCTGGGTCGGCCAGCGTGACCATGCCCTCATGCTCCTGGCGGTGCAGACGGGGCTTCGGGTATCGGAGCTGGCCGCTCTCCGAGGAGAGGACGTGGAGCTGGGCTCGGGTGCACACGTCCGCTGCTGGGGCAAGGGGAGGAAGGAGCGCTGCACCCCATTGACCAAGGAGACCGTCGAGGTGCTGCGGCTCTGGATGCGACGGCGGGAGCATCGCCCCGAGGACCCCCTGTTCCCAGGCCGCAGCTCTGACCGCCAACTCACCCGGAGCGCGGTCTGGCGCCTCATCACCAAGCACGCGTCAGCGGCATCGGAGAGCTGCCCGTCGCTCGCCCACAAGAATCTCACTCCCCACACGTTACGCCACACCTGTGCCATGAACCTGCTGCAGAGCGGCGTCGACGTCGCCACGATCGCTCTCTGGCTCGGCCACTCCAGCCTGCAATCGACGAACATCTACGTACACGCCGACATGGCGCTCAAGGAACGAGCCCTCGCCCGGACCACCCCTGTCGGCGCTCGTGCCGGGCGCTACAAGCCAACGGACAAGCTGCTTGCCTTCCTGGAGGGGCTGTAATTATGTCGCCCAACGCTCACTGCTCCCACCGATTCGACAGGGTCGTTCCACCGACAACGCGACATAGTTCCGCGCGCGACATAAGCGGCGAACATCCCCTGTCGCAGC
>JAKAZH010000225.1 GCA_021815935.1 Actinomycetes bacterium | reverse complement strand
ATCCGCGGCGATGCCTGCGCTTCTCCACGAGCGTCTCGCGGATGTGTGCTTCGGCCCACGTCTGACCGGTGACACAGCTGAAGGGCTGACCTGCGACCCGATGATGCGCTACGGGCTTGTCGTCGTGGCTTCGCCTGGCTTCCATCTGGCGCGCACAGGTCCGCTCCGATGGGATCGCCTCGTCGGTGAGGACTGGCTCGTAGCTCCCTCTGGCATCGATCCGTCGAGCGAAGTGGGGATGCTCATGGCGCACCTCAGGGTGCCCGAACGCCAGGTAAGGGTGTTCCCCAACCAGGCCTCCGCCTGGTCGGCCGCCGCAGCGGGTGCAGGAGTGGCGCCGGCCATCTCGCATCTCGTGAACCCTGAAGTCGAGCGGGGTGTCCTGTGCCGCCTCGAAGTCGAGTCCACCCCGGTGCAGCTGATGTGGTACGTCAGCGCACTCAAAGTCGACCGGCGCCCACCTGGGGTGTCGGCGTTGATGCGCTTCCTCGCCACCACCGAGGCAGTGCAGGCTATGCACAGAAGCGACGGTGCTGTGCCGGCGAGCAGGTTCCGTCCGCCGGTCTACGTGACCATCTGGAGCTGACCGGCCGACATCCCGGCCGGACGGCATCAGGGGTGACCCGGGGATCGGGCCGGGCGGTCAGGCGACCGAAGCGGCCTCTCGTCTGACAGAAACGCCGGCAGCTTCGAGCGATACCAGCAGGTCGTGTGGAGAGGTAGACGCCGAAAGGGCGCTCTGCACGCTGATGCGGTCCTCGACAATCAACTTGAGCAGGGCCTGGTCGAAGCTTTGCATGCCGTGATAGTCACCGTCGGCTATCTGCTCTTCGATCGTGTCACCGGCACTGTCCGGATCGATTACTCTGTCAGCGATACGGCCGGTAACGACCATCGCTTCAACGGCGGCTACACGCGACTGGCCATCTTTGGTCACGACGAGGCGCTGGCTGATAACCCCCTTCAAAGCCCCTGCAAGCGTCATTCGCACCTGGTGGCTCTGCGACGGTGGGAAGAAGTCGATGACGCGATTGATAGTCTCCATCGCATTGGTGGTGTGCAATGTCGACAGCACGAGATGGCCGGTCTCTGCCGCCGCAAGGGCAGCCGAAACCGTTTCCTCGTCGCGCATCTCGCCTACCAGGATCACATCGGGATCCTGGCGCAGAACCCGGCGCATCGCCTGGCCGTAATCTTCGGTGTCGGTCCCGATCTCGCGCTGCCAGATCACGGAACGTTTGTCGGTGTGGATCACTTCGATGGGATCCTCGATGGTCACGACCTTGCACGCCCGGTTCGCATTTATGTGGTCGATCATTGCGGCAAGGGTCGTCGTCTTGCCGCTGCCGGTCGGGCCGGTGACGAGCACCAAGCCGCGGTGCTCCTCGGCGAGTTTGGTTACGATCGGTGGGAGTCCGAGTTCTCTGGCTGTCACGGCGACGGGCAGCACCCGACGCAGGACGACCGCAACAGTCCCCCGCTGCATGCAGGCGTTACCCCTGAAACGGCCAAGACCCGCTAGCGAGACCGAGAAGTCCGCCTCCCCCGTCTTTTGGAACTCCGCCCAACGCTGCGGGGGAACGATCTTTGCAAGGACCGCGACCATGTCCTCGCCGCTGACAGCCGGGAAAGGCGCCGGACGCAGGTCGGTGTTGATCCTGACACGCGGCAAGCTTCCCGCCCCCACATGCAAGTCCGAACCGCCAAGCTTTACCAGGTGTGTCAGCACCTCCACCAAATCCCACATACAACGCGTTATCGGCACGATCGGGCTCAAACTATAGGCAGACCCGGCCGCCGGGGCCGCAAAAGGCCGACACTTCAGATGCCCTTCAAAACGGACCACACGGGTCTACGACGAAGCTCCCCCAGCCGTCGAAGCAAACGGGCCGACCTGAAGGACCAGATCCGAGGAGTTGGAGCAACCCTGGGTGGTCTGCGCCACGAACAGTGCCGTCGTCTGGTTCGGCGGGTAGATCCGAAGTCCCGCCACGTTCGTGAGGCCGCAGCTCGCACCGTAGTTTGCCGCAACCACCTCCCGCAGCGTTGCGAATGCCGAGGAGCCCGATTGGACAGATACGGCTGTGACCGTCCCCGGCAGGCGGGCGGCTGAGGCGCCGATCTGGGTTCCGGCCGAACCCGCCACGTACGACACGCCGGGGTACCCGTCGACGATGCAGGCGGTCGACGCCGTGTTGGTGAAGGTGAGCACGTAGTAGGTGCTGCCAGCTGCCCCGTTCGGGCTGCCGACACTGGCAGTCAAGGCGCTGGTTGCGCAGGGCTGCGGCCCCGGCGTGGTCGTCGACGTGGACGGGGTCGCGGAGGTGGCTGACGTACTGGTAGAGGTCGAACTTGACGCTCCCGTCGTGGGTGCGGGCGCGACGGTCGTGGTCGGGGCCGTCGTATTCGACGCTGAAGAACCGTGGCTCGACGAGCTGCAAGCCGCCAGGAACACCCCGCAAACTACGATGAAACCGGACTTGACGACCATGGAGGCGCTCCGCCTCCCCCCCGCTCTACCTCTCACCGGCACGAATTTCTGCGATCAATCATTAGGAAAAAGGTTACCGTCGCTCCTGTCGTTAGCTGCCGTCGAGCGCTGAGATCTCGTAACGCAGAAACTCCGGGTCTCGCCCTACCAGGGACATTCCACATGCAAGCATGACTTTCTGCGATGCGATGTTGTCCGCAGACGTGCGACCCCGCACCGTGCTCACGTCGGGATGGCTACGCGCGAAGCGGAGGATCTCGCGCAGCGCCTCCGTGGCTAGACCCCGGCCCCGGACCGACTCGACCACCCCGTAGCCCACCTCGACGAGGCCGCCACGGGGAGGTCCGTGGAAGCCGATACCTCCCACCACTACGCCATCCTCGAGGATCTGGTAGTAGCCGAACGGGTCGGAGCGGGACCGGCCGCCGAAGAAAGGCAGCTGGCGAAGGTACGCCATGCAGGCCCGCCGGTCGCCGTCCATCGGGTAGCCGCCCGCCCACGGCCGGTCGCTGTCGGCGCGCCGTGAAGTAGTCACCCTTTTGGCGACTTCTCTGGTGACCAACTCCAACTCGGGGGGCTTCACCCCTCCATGATGCTCCAACGGCGAACGGGGCTGTGTCCGATACCTTGAGGCCTTGATGATTCGAGGGTTCGTGTGAGCAAGGCATACCGGCGGCTCGACCTCGCCGCGCTCAAAGCTGCGCCGGTCAGCCCCGGTACGCGGGGGAGGATCTGGCGGTTCCTCCGCCCCTACCGGGGACGCCTCGCGGTGTATCTGTTGAGCATCGCGGCGGCCGCCGGGATCGGCTCCGTCCCGCCGCTGCTGGTGCGCGAACTGATCGACCGGGGTATCGGCCACCACAACGTGGGCCTGGTAGACGTCATCGCCGCTGCGATGGTAGGCCTTGCGCTGGCGACTACCGCCTTGTCGCTGCTCAACCG
>JAKAZH010000015.1 GCA_021815935.1 Actinomycetes bacterium | reverse complement strand
GTCGCCGCGATGCTCGCCTGCGCCCGCCTCGGCGCCCCCCACACGGTGGTGTTCGGAGGTTTCTCGGCGGAGGCGCTTCGAGACCGGATCCTCGACTGCGACGCGAGGCTGGTCATAACCTCCGACGGCGGTTACCGCAGGGGTTCGCCGAGCGCGCTCAAGCCGGCCGTCGACGACGCAGTAGCGTCCTGCCCGAACGTCACGAAAGTTCTGGTGGTGCGCCGCACCGGCCAGGACGTGGCGTGGAGCGAAGGCCGCGACGTCTGGTGGCACGATGTCGTCGAGCGCCAGTCGGAGCACCACGAGGCGCAGATGTTCGACGCGGAGCATCCCCTCTACATCATGTACACGAGCGGGACGACGGCCAAGCCGAAAGGGATCCTGCACACGTCGGGCGGGTACTTGACGCACACCTCCGCGACGCACCGGCTCGTCTTTGACCTGAACCCTGACAAGGACATCTTCTGGACCGCCGCCGATATCGGCTGGGTGACCGGCCACAGCTACATCGTCTACGGCCCGCTCGCGAACGCCACCACCTCGGTGATGTACGAGGGCACCCCCGACACCCCCACGCGCGACAGGTGGTGGCAGATAGTCGAGCGTTACAAGGTGAACATCCTCTACACCGCCCCGACGACGATACGCACGTTCATGAAGTGGGGGGAGGATCTTCCCGCCGCCCACGACTTGAGCTCCCTTCGCCTGCTCGGCTCGGTAGGCGAGCCGATCAACCCCGAGGCGTGGATCTGGTACCGGACCCATATCGGCGGCAATCGCTGCCCGATAGTCGACACTTGGTGGCAGACCGAGACCGGCGGGATCATGATCTCTCCTCTCCCGGGTATCACCGCCACGAAACCCGGCGCGGCGATGAGGCCGCTCCCGGGTGTCACCGCTGATGTCGTCTCCAACGACGGCACTTCGGTCGGCAACGGCGAAGGCGGGCTGCTGGTCATCAAAGACCCGTGGCCGGGGATGCTGCGCGGGATTTGGGGTGACGACCAGCGCTTCAAGGACACGTACTGGTCGCGTTTTCCCGGCATCTACTTCGCGGGAGACGGGGCGAAGCGCGACGACGACGGGGACGTGTGGCTGCTCGGCCGCGTCGACGACGTGATGAACGTCTCGGGTCACCGAATCTCCACGACGGAGGTCGAGCACGCCCTGGTCGGCCATCCTTCGGTCGCGGAGGCGGCAGTGGTCGGAGCGTCCGACGCGATGACAGGCCAGGCGATAGTCGCGTTCGTCACAGTCAAGTCAGGGGCGGACAATCCCGAAGGCTCCGACCAGCTGGTGGTCGACCTTCGCGAGCACGTGGCCCGCGAGATCGGGCCGATCGCGAAACCCCGCCAGATCCTGCTCACACCGGAACTGCCGAAGACCCGCAGCGGCAAGATCATGCGCCGCCTGCTGCGTGACGTCGCGGAGCAGCGGGAGCTTGGCGACGTCACGACGCTCCTCGACGCGACGGTCGTCAACGCCATCCGGGATCGGATGGTGCCAGGCGCCGAAGAGCGCGAGCAGGGCTGACATCCCCAAGTGCTCTAGCCCGGTCCGTAGCGATCCCCGACGCTGCGGACCGGGCTAGCCTGCGCTAATCATGGATCGACGTATCTTCGGCCTCGAGAACGAATACGGGGTGACCTGTACCCTTCGCGGCCAGCGTCGCCTCAGCCCCGACGAGGTCGCACGGTACCTTTTCAGGAGGGTGGTCAGCTGGGGCCGCTCCTCGAACGTCTTCTTGGAGAACGGGGCGCGTCTGTATCTCGACGTCGGCAGCCACCCCGAGTACGCGACCCCTGAATGCGACTCGATCGAGGAGCTCGTGGCGCACGACAAGGCGGGGGAGCGGATCCTCGAGCAGCTCGTCGGCTCGGCGGAGGCAAGGCTGCGCGAGGAAGGCATCCGCGGGGTCGTGTACCTGTTCAAGAACAACACCGACTCGGCCGGTAACTCCTACGGCTGCCACGAGAACTACCTGACGGCGCGGCGCGACGACTTCGCCCACTACGCGGAGGTCCTCATCCCGTTCTTCGTGTCCCGCCAGATCTACGCCGGCGCCGGGAAGGTACTCCAGACAGCTCGGGGGGCGATCTACTGCATAAGCCAACGAGCCGAGCACATCTGGGAGGGGGTGTCGTCCGCGACGACCCGCAGCCGCCCGATCATCAACACCCGCGACGAGCCGCACGCCGACGCCGAGTACTACCGGCGTCTGCACGTCATCGTCGGCGACTCGAACATGAGCGAGTACGCGACGTTCCTCAAGATCGGCACTACCAGCATCTTGCTGCGGATGCTGGAGGACCCTTCGGTCGTGCTTCGAGACATGACGTTGGAGAACCCGATCCGGGCGATACGCGAGATCAGCCACGACACGTCCCTCAAGCGGCGTGTGCGCCTTGCGAACGGCCGGGAGGCGTCGGCGCTCGAGATCCAGTCCGTGTACCTGGAGAGGGCAAAACGCTACCGGGATCTCAAAGGACTCTCACCCCTCGAAGATCGCGCCCTCGACATGTGGGAGCACTGCATCACCGGCCTTGCCAAAGACCCCTGGTCCATGGAGCGCGAGTGCGACTGGGTGATCAAGCACCACCTGATCGAGCGTTACCGCGAACGCCACCAGCTCGCCCTCGGGCACCCGAAAGTTGCCCTGATCGACCTTCAGTACCACGACGTCAACGTTGAGCGAAGCCTCTTCTACAAGCTGCAGCGGGCCGGGCTCGTCGAGCGTGCAACGACCGACGAAGCCATAGACAATGCCGTCGACCAGCCCCCACAGTCCACCCGGGCGAAGCTGCGAGGCGACTTCATCCGCCGGGCGAAGGAGCGCCGCCGGGACTTCACCGTCGACTGGGTACACCTGAAACTGAACGATCAGGCTCAGCGGACCGTGCTTTGCAAGGACCCGTTCAAATCGGTGGACGAGCGCGTCGACAAGCTGATCGCCTCGCTTTAGCGCCGGAGGAGCGCAGCATGGAACGCCTCGAACGTCTCGTCAACCTTGTGGCAGCCCTGATCGACACCAACCACCCTTTGACGCGGGCGGAGATAGCGGAGAGGATCGAAGGCTACTCGTCGGATCCTCACGCCTTCCGACGGAACTTCGAGCGCGACAAGGACCTGCTGCGCCAGATGGGCTTCCCGGTGGTGACCGAGACACCCGACGGGGCGAACGACGAGGTCGGCTACCGCATACCGCGTGAGCTGTACGAGCTTGGCGACCCCGGCCTCGACGAGGAGGAGCTGACGGCGATACGACTCGCCGCTTCGGCGGTCCATCTCGAAGGGGAGTGGAGCGAAGCGCTCCAGGCAGCGCTACGCAAACTCGGCGGCGCGGTCGGGGCTTCGCCGCCGCCCGGTCGCGGTGGAGCCGTCGAAGTCGCGGGAGCCGAAGTTCACGTCGAGGCGACGGCGGCCGTCGCTTTCGCCGCGATCGCCGAGCGACGCCGGGTCGCTTTTGCCTACAGCGGTCGGCAACGCCTCGTCGACCCGTGGCGCCTCTCGTATCACCGAGGTCACTGGTATCTCGCCGGTTTCGACAGCGGGCCGGCGGGGGAGCGGCTTTTCCGCCTGGACCGTGTCGAGTCGGAGCTTGTCACCGTCGGAGACGCCGGTGCCTTCGACACGCCGAGCGAAGCCCGCGCCGGGCCACCCCCGCCGTGGCGCATCGGCGACGAGACCCAGAAGCTGGCGTCAGTGCTCGTCGACGCCGACCACGCTGTCCTGGCGCGAGGGGAGTTCGGCGATTCTACGGTCAAAGAGGTGAGGAAGGACGGCTCGACCCTCTTCGAGATTCCGGTTACGGGCAGCGCCGGACTGCGCAGTGTGGTACTCGGCTATCTCGAGCACGCAGAGATTGTCGGGCCGGCGGAGCTGCGCGACGACGTGATCTCCTGGCTGGAGGCGCTCGCGTGAGCGCCGTGAGCGCAGGGGAGCGCCTGGGCCGCCTGCTTGCGATCGTCCCGTGGATAGCGTCGAGGGACGGCCCGCACCTTTCGGAGGTGAGCGCTCGCTTCGACGTTACCGAGAAAGAGCTGATCGCCGACCTCGACCTGTTGTTCCTCTGCGGGGTCTACCCGTTTACTCCTGACGTGCTCGTCGACGTGGATATCTCGGGTGGCCGCGTATGGATACGCATGGCGGATTATTTTCGGCGGCCTCTGAAGCTGACAAGCCGGGAGGCGCTGGCGCTCGCCGCCGTCGGTCACTTCTACCTGCGGATGCCCGCATCAGAGGCCAACACCGCTCTCGCGTCGGCACTGGCGAAGCTCGAAGTCGCCCTCGGCTTACCGGAGGGTGAAATGCTCGACGTGGACCTCGACGACACCCCGGCGGGAATCCTCGAAACGCTACGAAACGCGATGCTCGAACACCGCAAACTCCGTCTTGTCTACTACTCGTCCGGCCGTGACGCCACGACCGAGCGCGTCGTGCATCCTTGGAGAGTCCTCAACGTGGCCGGCCACTGGTACCTGGAGGCGTGGTGCGAGACGGCCGGCGCTGAGCGGATGTTTCGCGCCGACCGGATGATGGAAGCGTCGGTGACCTCCGAGACGTTCGCGACTTCACCTGCGAGCCGTGCCGCCAAGAGTTCGGCCGCCAGACCGCTGTACAGCGCGTCGCCGAGCGACGCTACCTGGGTCTTGGACCTCGAGACGGGCGCCCACTGGGTCGCCGAGCAATACCCGAACGACGGGATCGAAGACTTGGGCGGCGGGGTGCTGCGGGTGAGCCTCAAGGTGGGGGAGAAGGCTTGGATTGAGAGGCTCCTCCTTCGAGGCGGTGACGCAATCAAGGTCGTGTCGGGCGACCTGAGCGTGCGTAGCGTCGCCGCTCGGCGGATCCTCGGCCGGTACCGACACTGAGACGACCCTGCGGTTGACTAGCGTCGAGTCTCGTGCCCGACCTGTCGAACGAATCGCCGCGTCCCGGGGCAGACGAGCTAAGTGAAGGCGGGTCCGATATGGGCGAGCCGGGTGCGTTAGGAGCCGCCGGTGGCGCTAGACATGCGGTCGTGTCGGCGAAGCCAAGCCGGCGTCGCCGACGTGGCAGAGCGATCATCGAGTGGGGTGCTGTATTGGCTGTAGCGCTCGCGGCGGCGCTTGCGATGAGAAGCTTCGTCCTGCAGCCATTCTTCATCCCGTCCGGTTCCATGGAGCCGACCCTTCACGTCGGCGACAAAGTGCTGGTCAACAAGCTCAGCTACCATCTGCATCCGGTTCACTTCGGGAATGTCATCGTCTTCAAAAAGCCGGCCGGCGACTTCACGCCGGGTATCACGTACCTGATCAAGCGAGTTGTCGGCCTGCCCGGCGAGACTCTGAGCTCGGGACCGCAAGGCGAGATTTTCGTAAACGGCCACCTCGCTCCCGAGCCGTGGCTGTCCGCACAAGCGAAGGCTGCCCCGGGGCCGCCTATCTGCGACCCGGCAGCGGGCTACTCGCACGTGGACTGCACCGGCAACACTCTGCATCTGCCCCCCAACGAGTACTACGTGATGGGCGACAACAGGGGGGACTCCGAAGATTCCCGCTACATCGGCCCGATCTCAGGAAACCTCATCATCGGCGAGGCGTTCGCTATCGTCTGGCCGATATCGCAGATCGGCAGCCTCTGAGTCTGGGGGCACAGCCTGTGGCCGCAAAAGCGGTGTTCCGCGGTCAGCAGTCCAGGACGCGAACATCGGGGTCCAAAGCTCGAAGATCGGTTCGATCGGAGCTAATCACCGTTGCGCTGTAACGGCGAGCAGCCAGGACAACAGAGGCGTCGATGACATCGGCTGTCCCCGCCGCCGCGCACAGGAGCCCCGCAGCACGAGCTCCGGAGTCTGTCAAAGCTTCGACGAGGACCTCTTGAGCCTTAAGCAGCCGGGCCAGCCGGGCCTGACGGCTGCTGTCCCTCCACACCTGCCCAACTACTCCCGCGGGTACCACTACGCCCCTTTGCCCCCGACGCGCTACCTCGATGATGGCTGCCGTCGTTCGGTCTCCTCGCTCCAGCGCTATAAGCGCCCCTGCGTCGAGGACGACGGTCAACGCCGTTCGGCGTTTGCCAGTCGCCGCCGTGCCACAGCGAGCTCCTCTTCGCTGACCGGTCCGCCAGTCTCGTCGAATATGGCCGCAAGAACCGACGCAAGATCCTCGCCCTCAACGCGTGCCAACCCGGCCTCGTTGATCCAGGCGCTCACGGATTTTGCCCGTCCCTCTCTCACGTCTCGGCGGGCCCGTTCCGCTACCACCCGGTCGAGACTCACAGTAACCTTCGCGACGGTCATACTTTTACCTTACCAAGTTTCTGCTCAACCCTGGTCGAGTATCACCCTCATCATCAGGGCGACGTCGTCGCAGTACAAGGCGTCGATGCCCAAGGCGATCATCTCGGACAGCCGCCCGGCGCTCTGCACATCCCACGCCAATCCCAACAGCCCGGCGGCGTGCACCTCTCGGAGTACCTCGGCGTTCCACTGGGATCGGTGAAGGTTGACTGCGTCGATACCCGATTCGCGTAGCGCTGCGAGGCGCGGGCGCACGCCTTCCGCCATCGACGACAGGTTGGTCGACTCGACGAGGCGGGCCTCGGGGACGAGCGTCCGCCAGGCTGCCATGGGACGCCAGTCCGACGAACAAAGCCACAGTCGCTCGGCGGCACCCGCCTCTCGGGCGGCAGCGACGATCCCGTCCAGTGCCCGGATGTCCTTGACGTCCAGGGACAGCTCGAAGCTGCTGCCACAGGCGGCGTAGAGGTCACCGAGGCTGGGGATGTGCCCTGGGAGGTCTCGCCGTGGCGTCGCTGCGATGGAGCGACGCCTCCAGATCGGCCCGAGGACCCCGTCGTGGTCGAGTACCACCGTGCCGTCGCTTGTCAGCCAAGCGTCGCTTTCGAGCCCACGCGCTCCGAGGTCGAGGGCTCGCCTGAATGCGGCGATCGTGTTCTCCCTCTGCTCGCTTCGTGCCCCCCGGTGGGCGAAACCGAGCGGTCTGTCGCCCCAGGTTCGCACCCGATCTGCTGGCATCAACACCTCGCATCTGCAATGCCCGGAGCGACTCAAGGAGATCCTGCGGGGCGCCGAAGATACCAGTGTGGCCTACACCCGCTCCCGGCGCCAACAGCGTTTCGCCGTTGTCTGGGCGACCTGTCCCACCTGTGGCGACGTGGAGCTGACCTCGGAGCAGGTCCAGATCCAGACGTGCACCTCCGACGGGACCTCCACGTACTCCTTCGTCTGCCCGTCGTGCTCGCTCATAGCCAACAAGCCGGCCAGCATGTCCGTCGTGGAATCCCTGTCGGCAGCCGGTTCAAGGCTCGTAGCCTGGAGTTATCCGGCGGAGCTCGCCGAGGCAAGAGTCGGGGCCCCGATTTCTCACAATGATCTTCTCGACTTCCACGCCGCCCTAGAGACAGACGGCTGGTGGTCTGAGTTGGCGAACGCCCTGCGCGACGGCTAGAACTTAGAGGCATGGCGAATGGGTGGCAGTGGGCCACGGGTCTTGGCGTGGCCGCCGTTGGTGCGGCAGCCGCCGCTTGGGTCGCTGCTCGCCTTCGACGAGACGTGTCAGATCTTCGCCGCGCCATGAGGCCACTCCGCTCGTCGCCGGCCCGCCGGCGAGCGCAGCGGCGCTAGTCGTCGACGACGTAGACGGACTGACTCTCCTGCGCCGGAAATAGCATCTGAACCCGAGTAGGATAGCGACGTGCTCGATCTGAGCCCCGACAAGTTGGCAATGGTTGCCCTTGTGGCACTAGTGGTCCTCGGCCCCAATCGCCTCCCGCAGGCAGCTCGAGGCCTGGGGCGTCTCGTCGCGAATCTGCGCTCGATGACGGCGACGTTCCACGAGGAGGTGTCAGGAGCGCTCGACTCGACAGGGCTCAACATGTCCGACCTGGCGGAGCTGCGGCCCGCCGCGATCCGCAGAAACGTAGTGGGTGCGGTCACAGGCCTCCTCGAACCAGGCGCGACAACTAACCCCGCCGCCACAGCCAACCCCGCCGGCACAGCCAACCCCACCGGCACCGCCAACCCTGCCGCCAACCCTGCCGCCACAGCGCCGGCTAACCCGGCCAACGCCTCGCAACCGGCGATCTGGGGCGCAACGCCCGACGACCCCTCGCTCAACTGATTGCGCGTCTGACGGTGACCACGGAGGAACAGGCTGGGGAGAGGACCCGCTCCAAGGAATCGACCATGACGCTCTTCGAGCACCTCGCGGAGCTTCGCAACAGGGTGATCGTGACTCTGGTAGCAGTGGTAGCCGGGATGGTCGTCATATGGTTCTTGTACAACCCGATCATCAAGTTCATGCTCGAGCCGTACACGTCGTTCGCCGCCCACCACCCGGGGAAGGTGGTAACGCCGAACCTGGTGACGTCGAGTCCACTCGAGGGTTTCACCACCAGGCTGAAAGTGTGCGGGTACGGCGGGGTGGCGCTTGCGACACCGGTGATCTTCTGGGAGTTGTGGCGGTTCATCACTCCCGGCCTTCACAAGAACGAGAAGCGTTACATTTTCCCGTTCGTCGCCGCGGCGGTCGTCCTGTTCGCCGGAGGGGTCACAGCCGCGGTGTTCATCTTCCCGAAGGCCCTCAACTGGCTTATCGACGTAAGCGGTCAAGGAGTCGTGCCGCTGTTCTCGCCGTCTGAATACTTCACTTTGTATGTGGCCATGGCGGTCGTATTCGGCGCCGTGTTCATGTATCCGCTCATTCTCGTGTTCTTGGAGATCGCAGGCGTGGTACCGAGCCGCCTTTGGCGGAAGTGGCGCCGCCCGGCGATCGTCGTCATCTGTGCCGTAGCTGCGATCGTCACTCCGAGCAGCGACCCCTTCTCCTTCCTCGCGATGGCCGTGCCGATGCTCGTTCTTTACGAGGTTGCGATCATTGTGGGGAGGGCGTTGCACAAGTAGCGCTCGAAGGTGATGGCCCTCGGCGCCGGAGCGTCACGAGACACCTTCGAGTCGTCGTTCGAGTTCTCCCTCGACGACTACCAGACCCGCGCGCTCGACGCCGTGGACGCCGGCTCGAATGTGGTCGTCTCCTCGCCGACCGGCTCCGGCAAGACCATCGTGGCTCTCTACGCCATCCAACGCTGCGTCGACGACGAGCGCAAGGTCTTCTACACCACCCCGCTAAAGGCGCTCTCAAACCAGAAGTACCTGGAGCTCGCACGTCGCTTCGGCGTGGAGCGAGTCGGATTGCTGACCGGCGACAAAGCAAGGAACGGGGATGCCCCGGTCGTCGTGATGACCACCGAGGTGCTTCGCAACATGATCTACACCTCCTCGCCGGCCCTCGAAAACCTCGCGTACGTCGTGTTGGACGAGGTGCACTATCTCGCCGACTCAACGAGGGGACCGGTGTGGGAGGAGGTGATCATCCACCTCGGGGCGTCGGTGCGCCTCATCTGCCTGTCCGCGACCGTTTCCAACCTCGGGGAGCTCGCCGGCTGGATAGAGTCCGTTCGCGGTCCGACCGAGGCCGTTCGAAACGCCGTCCGGCCGGTCAAAGTGGAGAACCTCTACCTCTACGCCGACCGGCGATCGAGCGGTCTCGTAATGGAACCCACCCTCGTCGACGGGAAGGCTAACCGGCACCTGCTCGCCTTGGATCGAGGCGCGGCTGCCCGGCCGGGGGGGAACACGAGACGTTCGCTCCATCTCGGCCGGGGCAAAACCGCCGGCGAAGCTGCAGAACGAGGCGGGCCGGTCTCGACGCCGCGGCGACTCCCGGCGATCGACCTTCTGAGACGATCGGAAATGCTGCCGGCGATCTTCTTCGTCTTCTCCCGGGCTGGTTGCGACCGGGCAGTGACGCAGTGCACCCGGTCCGCGGGGCGGCTCACGTCGAGCGCCGAGAGAGCTCGGATAGCTGCGATAGCCAGCCGGCACACAAACCTTTTCAGCGACGAGGACCTGGTGGCGCTGGGTCACGCCGAGTGGCTCGCAGGGCTCCAGGCGGGCTTCGCCGCTCACCACGCGGGCCTTGTTCCCCCGTTCAAGGAGGCGATCGAGGAGTGCTTCTCCGAAGGGCTCGTAAAGGTGGTGTTCGCAACCGAAACACTGTCGCTCGGCATAAACATGCCTGCGAGAACCGTCGTGTTGGACTCGCTCACGAAGTTCAACGGGGTCTCGCACGAGTCGCTCACCCCGGGTGAGTATGCGCAACTGACGGGCCGGGCCGGCCGGCGCGGCTTGGATACAGTCGGCTACGCGGTCACGTTGAGGTCGCCGTTCGTGGCGTTCGACGCGGTCGCGAAACTCGTCGCTTCGGGCGATCACACGCTCTCGAGCAGCTTCCGGCCCACCTACAACATGGCGCTCAACTTCGTCGCCCGCTACAGCCCCGGTGAAGCTCACCGCCTGCTGGAGTTGTCGTTCGCCCAGTACCGGGCAGACGCCGAGCCGTCGGGTTCGCGCAGGCACCCCGGTCGGTCGCTTGCGATCCACTTCGACGCGATCCTCGCCCTTTTGGAGAACCTCGGCTATCTACGCGGATGGAAGCTGACCGAGGACGGGCGGCGCCTATCTCGTATCTACAGTGAAGCTGACCTGGCGGTCTGCGAGTGCCTGCGCGCCGGACTCTTCGACGGTATAGGCGCCTCCGAACTTGCTGCAGTCGTCTCAGCGCTCACCTTCGAGGGCCGCTCGAAGGCGGCCGACCCGCCCTTTTTTCCAACGTCGATCGTCGCCGGGCGTGTGGGTTCCGTCAACGATGTCACCGATCGGCTAGCCGAGCGCGAGGCCGCGTTCGGCCTCCCGGCGAGCAGGCAGCCCGATGGCGGCTTCGTCGCGTTCGCCTTCGAATGGGCCTCAGGCGGGAACCTGGCGAACGTCCTCGACGACGAGGCGATGACTGGGGGCGATTTCGTGCGAAGCATGAGGCAGCTCGTCGACCTTCTCGGCCAGATAGGCGATGTCGCGCCGGAACCGTCCACGGCGACGTCCGCCCGACGCGCGAGAAATGCGCTGATGCGCGGCGTTGTCGAGGCCTCCTTCAGCCTCCCGGAGGTCCCCGCCGGAACGTAGCGACCCCCGGCACCCCGGCTAGATCCCCCTCCGCGGCCTCTCGGGCTTCTAGTCTGAACCCGACATGTTCAAGATCGAGTCAGGCGTCTACACCACTGAGGACTGGTCCGACGACGAGGCAGACATCCTCCGGCGCTACTTCACGAACCTCGACAGCCCCGTCTTCGCGCTGGTCAACCTGCCCGAGGTCGTCAAAGGCGCCCTCTTCGCCCGATACTCCCGATCGTCGAAGAGCCTTCGCCGGCTTTTCCTGGACGAATTCGTCCGTGACCTTGACATAAGCGGCGACCTCGGCGTCGACGCCACGGTTGGCCTCGCCAGGGCGGAGGAGCTCTACGACCGGGTGTTCTTCGAGTACGGCGACGATTCGGTAGCCCAACTCGGCGGAGTGCATCTCGCCTGCGAGCAGGCCTCGAACGTCTTGACGAAGGTGCTGGAGCGGGGACGGCTGATGTCGTACATGGAAAAATCGACCCGTTACGTCGCCTACGACAGTCGCCTCAACAACGGGCGCTACCGCTATTACCGGGATCAGGAGATCCTCGAGTCGCCTCTCGGCGCGCGCTACGTCGGTGACATGGACCGGCTCTTCGACACCTACGCCGAGCTGCTCGGCGCTATGAGCGTCCACTATGCGGGCCTCTTCCCGAAGGCGCCCGGTGACTCGGACATCGCGTGGCGCCAGTCGGTGAGGGCGAAGGCTTTCGACTCGGTCCGGGGGGTGCTCCCGGCAGGCGCCACGTCGAACTTGGGCGTGTATGGCAGCGGCCAGGCCTACGAGGCGCTGCTCGTGAGGATGCGGGCGGACCCTCTGCCTGAAGCGCAGGTTTACGCTGCGATGATTCTGGAGGAGCTCCGCAAGGTGATCCCCTCTTGGGTCAAACGGGTCGACGTGGCAGACAGGGGCGTGGCTCACGCGGACTACCGGCAGCGCAACTCCGAATCGATGGAGGATCTCGCCGAGGAGCTGTTCGGCTCGGACGGCTACGATCGGGCGGACGCAACCCAAGTCGATGCCCCCGAGGTCCACCTCACCGACTTCGACCCCGACGGCGAGGCGAAAGTGGTCGCCGCGATGCTCTACCCCTACAGCCACCTCGGAGACGACGCCATAGTCGCCCGGGTGGCGTCGATGTCCGGCGAGGAACGAATGGACGTCGTGCGCCGCTACGTGGGTGACAGGACGAATCGCAGGCACCGCCCGGGGCGCGCCCTCGAGAGAACCGATTACCGCTTCGAGATCGTCTCAGACTACGGGGCGTTCCGAGACCTTCAGCGCCACAGGCTTCTCAGCGTCGAATGGCAGGGCCTTACCGCCGCCCACGGCTACTCGATGCCGTCGTCGGTGGCGGATGCGGGAATGGGCGACACGTTCTCGTCTGCGATGGAGCGCTCGGCCAACCTGTGGGATTCCCTACGAGGCGACTTCGAGCCGAACCAGGCTGCCTACGCGGTCGCTCTCGCGTACCGGATCCGCTACTCGATGCAGCTCAACGCCCGCGAGGCTTTGCACATGATCGAGCTTCGCACAGGCCCTCAAGGCCACCCCGAGTACCGCTCCGTGTGCCAGCAGATGCACCAGCAGATCACGTCGAAGGCGGGCCACAAAGTCCTTGCTGCGATCATGACGTTCGCCGACGGGGCGAACTACGAGGCGTCCGCGCTGGAGAGGCTCGCCTCGGAGAACAAGGCGGCACTTCGCAAGCTCGATCGACCGCAGTAGCTGCTCCGGCGCGCCGGAAGTGCAGCCATCCGGGATGGCTGCACTCAGTGTCGACGCCCCGGAAACTAAAGAAAGCGTGGTTGAAAACCGAAAGATGTTCTATCCAGGTCGCCTGCGGCGGGAGAACGGAGGTCGGTCCCCGAATGTCAGTCCTGTTTCGTATTCGAAGCGCCGCCGGGAGCGCCGCCCGTAGCGCCGCCGGGAGCGCCGCCCGTAGCGCTGCACGGATCCACCTAGCTCGAGTCGCTGCTGTGGTCGTTGCGACCACCACGGTTGTCGGACTCGCAGCCGCGGGATGGTCCGGCGGTTCCTCCCAATACACGGTGGTAGCGGGGGACTCGCTTTGGGCTATCGCGACCAGTCGTGGGATCACCGTCGCACAGCTCGCGGCGGCAAACGGGATCGACCCGAATGCCATCCTTTCCATCGGGAAAGTCTTGACGATCCCCGGGGCGGCCATCCCTACGGCGCACTCGCTGCCCGCATCGTCCGCCGGCTCCGCCGGTGCTGGCGGTGCTGGCGGTGCTGGCGGCTTGGGGCTGAGCGCTCAAGCGCTAGGCGACTGCTCGAGCCTTCCCCCTGTGTCGTCGGGGCCTACAGGCCAGCTTGCGGACGCCGTAGCGGTCAGCCCGGGCCTGTCGGAAGTGCGCCAGCTTCTTAGCGAGTGGGCCGGTTACTACGGGCTTTCGCTTCCCCTCTTCGAGGCCGTCACCTGGCAGGAGTCAGGCTGGTACCAGGGCGCGCTCTCCTCGACTGGCGCCGTCGGTGTCGGCCAGATCGAACCCGGCACCGCGCTGTTCATCTCGCAGGTGCTCGTCGGCCGCAGTATGAATGCCTACTCGCTGTCGGACAACATCGAGATGTCGGCCGCCTACCTGTCGTACCTCTCGCATGTCGAAGGATCGAATCAGTGCGCAACGCTCGCGGCCTACTACGAAGGTCCGCTGGAGCTCCAGATGTACGGGCTGCTCCCCGACGCGAGAACGTACGTCTCAGATATCCAGGCGCTGGCAGTTTCCTTCGAGTGACTTGCGCCGTCAACTCAAGCGACGCTCCGCCGACGCTTTCCCAAGACGGTCGTAGGCGCCCTGCAATAAAGCTGTCAGGCGGTGGTCCTGGTCGACTCGGAGCGTACTTCAAGATGACTCGACGTTCGTCGCAAAGCTCGGCCAGGCTGCGCTCGCCAAGGTCAACCTAACGGCACTTCGCGAGGCTGTGGCCTGGGGCTTTCAAGGCCGGGCGCGCTAGGCCCTCAAGGTTGTCTATGATCCGGCGCCAGCTGATCCGGGTTACGGGTCGGCCTGGATGACAGTACGAGATTCCCCAAGGACCGCCACATGCCAAGAGACGACCTGGACGACGACATCGAAGACCCAGAAGTTCTACCCGACGAACTCGACGACGAAGAGTTGGGCGACCTCGATGACGAAATCGGAGACGACGACATCGGAGAGGACGACATCGGAGACGACGACATCGGAGACGACGACGCCGACGTCGTATCCCTCGAGGAGCTCGACGACACCGGCATCGTGGCCGAGGTGCCGACGCCCGCCAAGGCTCCTCGTGACGACGACGAGGACGAGGACGAGGACGAGGATTTCGACGAAGTGGAGGCAAGCCTCGACGTCATCCTCAAGGAACGTCTCGTAGTCGACGATGACGACGATGACGACGATGACGACGACCCGGACGAGCGGGGAGAGTCCACGACCCGTGTGCTTCCAAAGCAGCCGGGGGAGTTCGTCTGCCAATCGTGCTTTCTTGTCAAGCACCCGAGCCAGCTCGCGGACGCCGAAGCACAGCTATGTCGTGACTGTGTGTGAGAGGATAGGTCGGTGAGCGACGAGCGGAGCCCTCTGGACGCGGCGCTTGATCTCATGCTTTTCGCTCCCGTCGGCCTCGTGATCACCGCAGCGG
This sequence comes from Actinomycetes bacterium, assembly GCA_021815935.1. Next base: position 2,486 of record JAKAZH010000015.1, on the reverse strand, counting down.
AGCAGCTTCCCGGCTTCGCCGAGAAGGGCCGGGCGAGGGTGGGGTCTCGGGTTACGGCCGCGGGCATGGTAGGCCGTCTAGCTGTCGCTCAGGGGAGTCGTGAACTGGCCCGCCGCCGTTCCAACCGGGCCGACCAGTCGGCCGGCTACGGCAGCTCGAAGCCCGGCTCTGGGCAGCCCCAAGCAGGCGAGAAATCCCAGTCCGGGCCGCTCAAGGCGGGCATCGAAGCCGGCGCCGGGAACAGGGCTCAATCAGCCAAGCGGGTGGGCTCGAGCGCCGCGGCCCGCAGCGGAGACGTCGGCGCGCCAAGGCCGCAGATTCGCCGGACGGAGCCAACTCGCCCCAGCGGTGACAAGCTTGCTATCCCCGGCTACGACTCCCTGTCCGCCTCCCAGGTGGTAAGCCGTCTCGCAGGTCTCACTTCACCCGAACTTGAGGAGGTAGCCGCCTACGAGGCCGCCAACCGTGGTCGGCGGACGGTGATGACCCGCATCCGCCAGCTCCAGGGATAGCCCGTCCTCCAGGAGGTGGCCATGCTTATCGCCCGACCTGCTACCGCGGCGGATGTAGAGGAAGTAGCCCGCCTGTGGGATCTCGCGGTCAGCTCGCTCTCCGAACAGCGTGGCGGTCCGATGCTCGCCGCGTCCCTTGCACAACACCGGGTTCGCGCTACCACCGCGATCTCAGACAGCCAAAACGCTGTGGTCCTCGGCTTGGTGGACACCGTCCCGGTCGGGATCTCGTTCGCGACGCTACGTACGGTGGGAGACCGACGGGCGGCGACTGTGGAGCTGCTGTACGTGGAACCGCCTGCACGACGCGTCGGGGTCGGGGAGGCGATGCTCGAGCTGTTGCTCGAACAGTGCGAACCGTGGGAACCCACCTCGGTCGACGCACCGGCCCTCCCAGGCGACAGGGCCACCAAATCATTCTTCGAGGCGCACGGCTTCAAAGCGAGGCTGCTTGTGATGCAGCGCTTTCAGGCTCCTGCGGGAGTCGGGGAGTGAACCTGCGGCGCTGAGCGCTGCGAGGCCGGTCGCGGGGGCGGAGGGATCGTAACCCCGAGAAGCTTCGCCAAGCCCGGGATCCGCCCTGACATCTGGTGCGCCGACTTTCGAAGCTCGGGGCTGGCCGAAGCCGGCAGGCCCGACGGGATCACGCTCCGACGAAGAGGCGAGTCGGCGGCGGCCTCCATCACGGCAGCCCACACGTCTGGTTGAGCTTCCGGCGACATCGCCGCACTAGCAGCGTCCGACAGACGCCCCGCAAGCACGCCGTCCAAAGCCAGGGACGGATCCGGCGGTCGGGCGGACAATCGCAGGGCACGCACCACCTTGCCGGCGTCGGCAAGCTCGGAAAGCTCGGCGTGCCACGCCACGCTCGACTCCGCCAGACGGCGCTCGAGGGCGGCCGAAAGGGCGGCGGCCGTCGCCCGGGACTCGTCGTCGCGTGCTGCATCGGCGCTCGCGATGACTGAACGCAGGTCTCGAAGCGGCACGCTGTCGGCGGAAGCGACCGCAGCGTCGGCACGGTCGCGCCATGTGGCGGAGCGAAGACGGGGGAGAAGCCGCTCGGCAAGTGCGAGAAGCTCGTCTGTGTTGGGCGGTACCCGACCTTCGCTCACTGCTTTCTCGCGTTCGAGGTGCAGCGCGCTTCGCAGCGCAGGTATCCCCCCTCGAAGCAGTTCCTCTGCGATCGGCTGCTCCTCCGGGGTCAGCGACTCTATGACCGCCTTGCGATGAACACTGGACGGGTTGAGCCTGCTGGTCGCCTTTCGCGGGGCGCCTCGGGAGCGCGAGGTATCGGCGTCGTGGCGGGGGCGTCCCGGGGCGTCGCGGCGAGCTTCGGTCGTGTCGTCTCCACGGGCACTCGACGTTGGCCGACCCCGAGGTCTGCTCTCGCCCTCATTGCCTTCGCGCGTTGTAGGGCCACTTCGGCCGTGCTGGCCGTTCCTTGTGGGCTGGCCCTGGGGACGACCGTCGCGCCTCGCCTGACCGTCGCGCCCCGGAGGACCGTCGCGCCCTGGAGGACCGTCGCGCCCTGGAGGACCGTCGCGGCGGGATCCCCCCTCGCCGCTTCGACCGGGACGCCTAGCACTCGAAGCTTCCGATTCCGGACCAGCGGCAGCCCCGCGCCTCTCACGGCTCGCCGGACGGCCACGATCGCGGTCGTCGCGTGCGGGCCGCCGGGCGGAGCGACCGACAAGCTGGGTGGTCACACCCGGCTGGTCAACGCCGCCGGAGCCTATTATCTCGATCCTGTCAGCGCCGCGGCGGGGAGCCTCCCGGGGCGTTAGGACCGCTGTGACCGTGATTCCCTCCAACTCGAACTCCGCCTCGACACGAATCACGTCACCGGCCTTCGTGCCTTCGGGTGCTACGCCGGCCGCAAGGACACCTTTCGGTTCGCGTGCCCCCGCAGCGCGCCAAGTCCAGGTGCCGTCGGGGCGGGAGCTGGTAAGTTCAATCTCGAGTCGTCGAGCCACG
>JAKAZH010000014.1 GCA_021815935.1 Actinomycetes bacterium | reverse complement strand
AAGTCACCGACAAGGAACTCGCTGCTATCCCGATCCGAAGACACGAGTGGCATCCCGACTGGAACTACTCGCTCCTACCCCACGCCCCCTAAACCGCTCACTTTATTGCCCCACGGGCCCTAACGCTTCGGCAATTGTCCCTATGTCAGTCTTGAATGAGGATGTCAAACCTTTTGATGAGACTGCAAATTGGATCAGACTAGTGACGCTGCCGCCGGCACCGTCCGGCAAGACGGCACCAATTTGATCGGCGGCGTCGTTGGCAGACAAGGAAGGCGAGAGCGACTCAATTACCGACATCAAAGACTCGAAGACGTCAGCCGGTAGAGCGGTCAGATACTCGAGCGTCCGAAGAAAGACCTGTGGTATCCCAAGATCCGGTATCTCAGCCACAGCTACCCTCCGTGTTGGACAACCGCGCTGCGCGCGTGCTGCACTAGAAGGCGATCTGCAGATCGACTGTTCGAAGGGCGGTCCACCACCGGCACGCCTATGGATGCTAACGCAACGATCGCCGTCTGTGCTCGGCGCTTGCGCGATTGTCTTGCTTGTTCCGTTGTCACCGAGTTCTCGCTCTGGTCGCGGCGTAGGTGAGGCTTCCGGCGCCAGATACGGCGCCAAACTTCGGAGCCGTATGGTTCTTGGTCGTAGACGGCGATGTCGTTGTGCCGGCCACCGGGCAACTCGACGAAGCGCTCCAACTGCACGAACATGCCGCCCGAGCCGAGCGGGGTCGAAGACTTGGCGACCGCGGGCTCGATCATCGCCACAAGGTATTTGACGACCGAGGTGGCGTCTAGAACTCGCCGCCCCTTTTGCCGTCGGCGGAGGCGGAGCCGCCCAGGAAGTACCCGTAAACCGACCCACAAAGTCCTTCTCTGGGTCCTCACCGAGCCCAGACCAATCCCTGAGATCAGGTCGACCAGCTCACCGAGGCGGCGAGGGCGGGGCGGGGCGGGGCGGGGCGGGGCGGGGCGGGGAAGTTCGTCGAAAGTACCCGCGCAGAGACGAGTCCTCGAGCTCGACCGGGTCCATCGTGTTGTCGATGAGCTTGCCGATCTCGGGCTGCTTGGCGCTGGCTTGGAGGTGCCCCTAGCGGACCTCGGGGGAACCCAGCAGATGCCCTCGGCGATGTACTCGTCTCGGGACTCCATCAGGTCGCCGCCCTGATCGCCCGTGAACCCTCGTCGTCGAAGTCGTCGACGAGCTGGTCGGGTGGCTAGGCAACGCGTCGTCGATCTATTGGAGAAGCCCCGGGCCTAACACGACGTGCTTGACTCGGAGCAGTCCATCGACTCACGCAGCTTGGGGGCGCCTTCAAAGGGCCTCAGGATGCCGAGCGTGCCACCGTTGCCTTCGTCCTGCTTGTTGGTAACCGTATGGCTCGTTGGTTGACGGCGGCCGGCATCGCCTCCAAGTGCTTCTCCACCACCTCTGATCCGGCCTCGACGCCTCGGCCGCGATCCAGGTCGGGCGGCCTCGCACCGAGAAACACCCCCGGTGGGGGCCGGCGAATGCGGAGCAACTAGAGAGATCGTTGGACTGACCCCCGGCAACGTCACCGAAGGCGACTGACACTGACACCACCAGGTAGCAGGTCCCTTACCGCCGGGACTGATGCAGCGTATCGAGATCAGTTCCGGCTCCTATCTCGGAGCAGGCGCCAGATCGCGCCTAACGGGGAGCCGCCAGGTACTCAACGCTATTGCTGCGTCGGACACTCCTGAGCGGAAGACAGGTCCGTTGGGCTGTGCTTCTGCCGTGTGGGACGGGGTCGTGTCACCTCTACCGTGACACGCTTGCGGGACCGCCTATTGGTGGAGGGGGAATATTCGAAGGGGGCGTATGCCTGCTCCGGGGAGGTCCGGGCAGGCCCTTGCTGATGTGGCGTGGGCGGTCGCGGTTAGCGGCGCAGGGAGGCGGTGATGCGGACCAGTAGGCGGCCTGCGTGGTAGCCGACGATGGTGGCGATGATGAGGGCGACGGTGGGGTCGAGCCAGTAGTTGCCGTTGGTGGCGTAGATGATCCCGCCGGTCACGGCTACTCCTGCGGCTGCGGCGGCGTCGGCAGCGGTGTCGAGTAGCACCGCTTGGATGTTGAGGTCGCCGCCGTCGTCGTCACCGTCGTCGGGGCTGTCGTCGATGTCGCCGCCGAGGAGAAGGGCGCCGCCGAGCATGACGAGGGCCGCGATGCCGCTGGCGATGAGCACGGGCAGGCCGTGGACTTGGTGAACACCGAGGGTGAGGCGGTCGATGGCAGTGGCGGCGACGAGGAGGCTGAGGGTGAGCAGCCATCCGGCGTTGACGGCGGCGGCGTAGCGGGTGGCGTGGGGGCGGCCGTCGGGACGGCGGGGAGTCAGCGGTCGGGCGGCCAGTTGGATAGCGAGCAGGGAGACACCGATGGCAGCGGCGTCGGCAAGAAGGTCGGCACCTTCGGCCCACACGCCGAGAGAGTGGGCGGTGAGTCCGAGGGCCAGGAGGACGCCGACCAAGGCAAGGTTTGGCTGAGAGCACTACCCACAGCCGGGTGGTGCGGCTCACAGCGAACCGGCGTGGGGTCACAGTGGCGCTGCCATGGCCGGTCATCGCCTCAGCGGCTTGACATAGGAGCGAGAGATAGACCCCCCATGCGTCCCCTTTCCGTGAAAATGCGGCAGTCCATCCTCGAATGCCGACTGTGTAAAGCCAGGATTTTGATTTGGAAGGTGACGGGCAGGGAGAGGTCGTCGGTGGCAACAGGAGGAGAATGGAGTTTGTCATTCCCGGTAAGGGAACGTGGCATCGGCAGTTGGGAAACGGCGGCGTTGTGGTTGCGAATCGGTGCAGGTCCGAGTGTCGGTCGTTGCAGGTCGGACGAGATTGTGGAAGCGGTGCAGGCCCAGCCGTCTTCGCCTGCCAGCATCGCGTCGAAAGCACCAAGCGAGGACCGGTCCGAGGCGCCAGCCATAGGCTCGCCAGAAAGATGGCTGAGCCCAACGCCGTGCTCTACGCTGGTGGCGATGTCGACGATCGTGCACCTGAGCGAAGACCTTGCCGACCGCTTGGCCGCCGAGGCGGCCCGGCGGGGCATGAGCGTCGACGAGCTGACCGCCGAGCTGCTCGCTGTCGGCCTGCACACCGGTGAGGAGGTCGACGCCCTAGAGGCCTTCATCGGCTCGGGGGACTCCAGAGACTCCTCCTGGGCCGGGCGTGACACACGCAAGCTGCGCGCCGAGGTCGCGGCCCGGCGAGCCACCGTCTGAGCTGCTCGAGCGGTGCTGTTGGTCGACACCAACGTCTGGCTTGCTGCGGCCGACCGACGCTCCGACCGTCACAGCGACTGCGCCCAGGTGGTGCGCGTCCATCGCGGTGAGCTGGCCTCAACGGTCCCGGTGATCGCCGAGAGCTCTTGGCTGATCCTCGACCGCCTCGGCGCCGACGCCCAAGCCGCCTTCCTACGAATGGTCACCGTTAGCCTTCTCCGAGTGGTGGATCTGAGCGGGGCAGACTGGTCCCGCTGTGTGGAGCTGGTAGAGATCTACGCTGATCTGCGGCTCGATCTCATGGACTCGTCGATCGTCGCGGTGGCCGAACGGCTGGGGGTCAGCACCGTCGCCACGCTCAACCATCGAGACTTCGCCGTGGTCCGTCCACGCCATCTCGCTGCATTCGAGTTGCTCCCCTGAATTGTCTCCCGGCTCTCCTTGGCGGCCACCCCGCTGCGTCGGCCACGTCTCCTCCCGCAAGCTCAGACCGGGCGTCGCCCATGCACGTCGCCGCCCCTCACACCACGACTGCTTGACGGGCAGGGGGGCCTTCGCTCCGGGCGCCCGCGGCGAGGCCCGACCCCATAGCGTGGACCTCCCAGCCTTGACCATACAGAGGCTGCAGGTTGCGACCTCGAGAGGGAGATAACCATGGCTGTCGAGTCGTCACATCCGGCGCCCGCACCTGCGTCGCGTGAGGGGGGCTGGAGCACCAAACCGCTCCTCAGCGTCGAGGGAGCCGCCGTCCTCCTAGGCCAGAGCCGTTCGTCGATCTACCGGGCCATCGAGCGGGGTGACCTGCCCATCCCAGTGTTGACTATCAACGGCCGATTAAGGATCCCACGCCGGGCCGTCGAACGACTCCTCGACGGAGACATCGCACCCCAGCCCGCGGGAGCGTGGACGGCTCACTGACCGCTCGCCGGCGGCAGGCGGCACGCAGTGACGGGCGCGGTCGCGCTGGGGCGGAACCCGAGTGCGAGAGCGACGGCGATGACGATGACGAGGGTTGCGCTGATGATGGCGCCGAGGGTCCCGCCGAGGACTTGACCGGTGAGCACCGAGGTGCGGGTGATGGCCATGGTGCGGAACCGGGCGATGATGCCTTCGGTCATGTCGGTGCTCACGTTGACCGCTGTGGTCTCTGCGGTAGAGCACGCAGTCATCAAGATGATCCCAGGGACGAGGTAGTCGATGTAGGGGCCGCCGGCGGGGATTGCGGCGCCCAGACCGGTGGGAAGCGTGTGGTCGAAGATCCCGGCGAAGAGGAGCAGGAACAAGACCGGAGTGCCCACACTGGAGATGGTGATGAGCGGGTACCGCCGCGCGGGGCGGAGGTCGCGGCGCAGCATGGTGGCCGAGTCGCGAACCGCGTAGGTGAGCGTGGTCATCCCAGGGTCTCCTGCTGGGGGTTGCCGCCGCTTTGGTGGAGCTTGGGGGGCTGCGGTTGCTCACCGACCCGACCTTCAGCCCGCCCGGGCGCACGAGAGCGCCCCGGGCGACCCTTGACCAAGACCGAGAGCCCCGCCTTCGGACCCGAGGATCTCGGCGCGCTCGACGCGGTTGTCTTGTCCCATGACCAGCACGCCGACAACCTCGACCCGGCGGGGCGCGAGTTCCTTGCCTCGATGCCACTCACCCTCAAGACGTGAAGCGCCGCCGGGCACCTCGGGGCCGCTGCGGGTGGGCTTGGCGCTCTGGAAGCGCTTCAAGCTGACGGCACCAAGCGGCGGTCCCTCGAGGTCCTGGCCGTCCCCTCCCGCCACGGCCCCCGGGCTGCGAGGCGCTGACCGGCGAGGTCACCGGCTTCGCGCTTCGCGGGGAGATCACCCCGAGCGTGTATGTGAGCGGGGACAACGTTTCGCTCGAGCTGGTCGAGCAGATCGATGCCGAGGTGGGAGGAGTGGACGTGGCGCTGCTCTTCGCCGGCGCGACCCGCACCGCCTCTTCGACGGGCGCCGCTGCGCGTCCAGGGTTGGGCGCACTTCAGCGAGGGCCCGGCCATGCTGCGCGAGGCCTTCAAGGACGCGGGCGTTGCCGAGCGCCTCGTGACGGCTGGCGTGGCGCTCTCCCGGCTTACGACCCCGCTGCAGCTCCTTCCTCTTCAGCCGAGGAGGGTGCCCATGTGCTCCGCCGCTCGCCGGTCCTCGGCCAACACCGCGCCGGTGTAGTGGCGGGCCATGTGCACCGTCGACCAACCCAGGCGAGCCTGCTTTTGAGACTCGCTGATCACCCGGTCCAGTTGGGTCGACTGGAAGTGGCGGAGCGAGTGCAGGTGGACGTCGGCGGCGACCTCGGCCCGGTCACGCAGGGCCGAGAAGGCGTGGCTGAGGGTGTCGGGGTAAGGAGGGACCTTGCCGCCGGGCTCGTAGGAGAACACGAACGAGTCACCTCCCACCTCCGCCCCCGACGCGACGGCCAGCTTGACATGGTGGTCACGGAGGCGGCGGAGCTGGTCGATGGTGGACGCGTCTACCGCTACGCCGCGCACGCTGGCCCGGGTCTTCGGTCCGCGGACCGTCACGCCGCCGATGTAGGTCACCAGAGCCTCGTCGATTCGGATCGCCGAGCCGTCCCAGTCGACGTCGTCCCAACGCAGAGCGCACGCTTCCCCGCGCCGCATTCCGGTGGCGGCGACCACTCGGACGAAGGCCGGTACCCTCGGGTCACGATCGTCGGTAGCGGCGGCGAGGAGGAGGCGGACCTCCTCGGCGCTCGGTGAGCGCACGGCCGGGGCCTTCTCCGCTAGGGACCACTCGGGCAGCTCGGTTTCGGTGATCGGGTTCGGGAGCGTGTTGTTGCTCCACTTGCGGGCCAGTCGACAAGCGCGATGTAAGACTGCTCGGGCATAGCGGACCGATGCTTGGGACAGCCCCGCCGTCTTCAGGTCTCGGAAGTAGCGTTCCACGTCGTAAGGACCGAGGCTGGCGATCCGGCGCCGGCCGATCGAGTCACGGATGTTTACCCTCCAAACGCCCTCGTAGCGGCGTGCCGTGCTCGGCGAGAGGTCATCCCAGCCGTTGGCCTGCCAGGCCTCGATTGCGTCGTTGATGGTGGTGGCCGGACCCCACTCCCGGGCGGCGTCATCGGGGACGACCGACGGCGCCCGGTCCTGCTCCGCCGAGAGCCGGGTCAGCTCCCGTTGCGCGGAGCGCTTGGTCCCCCGAAACAGGACGCTGCGCTGGCGGACCTTCCCCACTGCGTCCCGGCCCAGGTATACCCGCAGCTCCCAGGCATCGGCCCCCCGATCCGGCCTCTGTCGAAGGCTCCCCGCCATCCCACTTCCTCCTCCCCAGCAGCCCCCTTGTTGGGACAACTGTTGGGACGAGGTTACTAGCAGGGTGAGACACCGACCACAGAACCCATCTGAGCTGGGGTTATAGAGAGCCCGAGAGGAGAATCGAACTCCTGACCTACGCATTACGAGTGCGTTGCTCTGCCGTCTGAGCTACCCGGGCCGAATACCACCTCTTCGTGGCAGCCCATGACTCTAGCAAAGCCATCACGGCGAAACTCTGAGCCGAACTCAGCCCGACACTCCCCGACCGGCAGTCCTGCGCCGCAGAAGCCGTCTGACTTGGCGTCGCTCCTCCTCGTCGTATCCGCCCCAGACCCCGAACTGTTGATTTGTCGCAAGAGCGAAGGCGAGGCAGTGAGCCCTGACGCTGCACCCAGTGCAAATCGATTTAGCCCGGTTCGCTTCGGTCCACGCGGTCCCCGTCTGGCCGACCGGGAAAAAGAGGTCGGTGCTCATCTCCAAGCATGCCGCTTGGCGTCGCCACCCCTCGTTGCCACGCTGTGCAGCGACGCGAAGCATCGATATCGCCTGGACCAGATGCTCGTCGCCTCGTCCACCGACCTTTGACACTGCCATCGCAATTCCTCTCGGACACGACCAGGCTTCCCGAGTCGTCGCGTACCTACTCATCCTTGTCAACGTGAGTAGGCTATCTTACTCACCATGACTAGAAGTGATCGTCACGATGTGACCAGTGGCACATCGGACGCAGTGCGATCGGTGTCGGAGCGCAATGCCGGGTTAATGGGAATCACCGAGATGGCCCGCGAGAGCGGTGTCAGCGTGAGCGACCTGCGCAACTGGGAAGCCCGCTACGGCATCCCCAGCCCGAAGAGATCGCAGAGCGGCAGGCGCCTCTACACTTCGAGCGACAAGGAGACCGTGCTACGCGTGCTGGCACTTCGCGACGCCGGGCTGTCGCTGGCGGGCGCGATCAGCCAGACTCTCAAAGCAGCGGCCCTCGGCGGCGGCGGGGATCCCAGCGAAGTTTCCCTCTTCGCGACCCTGAGGCGCAGCAATCCCGATCTCTCGGTCCACGTCCTCGACAAGCGGACGCTTCTGGCACTCACGAGGGCAATAGAGGACTGTTGCTTCGCCGCGGCGCAGAGGCCAATCCTTCTCGGCGCATTTCAGGACCACCGCTTTTACAGGTCGTCACAGTCTCGCTGGCGGGACATGGCCCGTAGCTCCCTTTGTGCGATGACGTTCGCGGCTGCGCCCACGCCAGGACCGCAGAGCTCGAACGGCGAGGCCGACGAAACCATCGTCAATATTTCCCTTGCGGCAGGCTCGCCACTGCGCAGAGAGTGGGCGCTCATATGCGACGGCGTCGAGCGACCGGCCTGTGTAGTCGGGTGGGAGCGACCGGGCCAGGAAGCTCGGCCCGATCCGGCTCGCGTGTTCGAGACGATCTGGTCGGTCGACCCGTCGGTCGTCAGGCAAGCGAGCCGTGTCGCTTGGTCGATAGCCGCTCGAAATCAACCCGACGTTCGCGCCATAGACGACATCCTAGCCGAGACGACGCTACCCGCCGCGAGGATGGATGCACTTCATGTTTCGGAGCTGTTGGGCCGCACGCTCGAGTACCTCGCCGCAGCGGCATAGTTCAGACCATTTCACCGATCTCGGCAGGCACGACGAGCCCGACCGTCTCTATCTCTCGCACGACCGGTGCAAGGGGGTAGCCAACTACAATGGCGGCCGAGATGCGGGATGGGGAAAGTCGGACCTCTGCTGTTCGCTCCGAAACCCCCGATTCACGACCGGCCCTCGGCGGAGTGGTACTCGTCGTCCTGGGAGCTCTCGTCACCGGGTCGAGCGCATCGCTTCTTGGGCTGGCGAAAGTGTCAGGTCCAACAGCAGCTTTTTTTCGCTGCGGGTACGCGCTCGCCCTTCTTGGGCCGCTCGCCTGGTTGGAGAGGCGCCGCTCGACGACTCCTCTTGGTCGGCGGGCGATTGTCCGGGCCGCTGGTGGCGGCGTCGCTCTCGCAGTCGACCTCATGGTTTGGGACCAGTCGATCAAGCTTCTTGGTGCTGGACTGTCTACTGTCGTCCAAGACACCCAGGTTCTCTTTGTTGCTGCCGCCGGATGGCTGCTGTTTCGCGAATCGATTCGCGCTGGAACCTTGGCCCTCGTACCCGTGATACTGGGCGGTGTCGCACTGATAGCCGGCGTAGGGGGGTCGAGCGGGTCGAACCCGACTCTCGGTACTGCACTTGGGATTGTCAGCGCCGTTGCCTATGCGGGCTACATCCTGTCCTTTCGGGCCGGGCGGGGTCAAGCTCTTCCCGGTGCCCGGCAGTTGTTCGTGGTGACCTTGGCAGCGACTGTGCTGTCTGGAACTGTTGGAGGGCTGACCGGTACGCTGGCGCTTACGCCGGAATGGCCGTCCGCTGGGTGGCTGGCGTTGGCAGCTGTGGTGGTGCAAGTGTTCGGGTGGTCAGTACTGAGCCGGGCGATGGCGCACCTGTCGACCGTCCACCTCTCGATAGGGCTTCTCCTGCAACCCGTGGCTGCTCTGGCGTTCGCAGCGATAGCGCTCGGCGACTACCCGTCCGCTCTCCAACTGGTCGGCACAGTCGCAGTAATTGGCAGTGTAGCGGGCGCTGCCTACTTCGAAGGTCGGCGCATACCGACTAAACCCCACCCCGACGCTAGCCGGCCTTCGCGTTAGGCGAATGGCCGGCGACACCCGACGAGTCGCCGTTGGCAAACGCGTCGTCACGGGCGACTCCGCTGTGGCGGACAGCGGAGCGCCTACTTAGGGCAAGGGTCGACGCAAGAACAGCCGTCAGCGAAACCGCCTCCAGGGCGAGCGCACCCGGCGACACACGGAAAGTGTCGTCGAATGCCGCCCATCCCAGGAATACGCTCGCCACCGGGTTCACCGTGTTGATGGCGGGGATGCTGGCCGTCATGGGACCGGAGCGGTACGCAAGCTGGCTTATCCCGACACTCGACAGGCCCACGACTGCCATCACGTAGAGCTGCCAGCTCGAAAAGAGCACGCCAAGGCCCTTGGTTGCGAGGTCGGTGCATACTTTGATCAAAGCAGCACTTCCCGCCAAGCCGATCCCCGCTGCAACGCCGAGCACAGTCGCGGTGACGGCTCCCCGACTCCTACGCGCGACCAGCAGGCACACTGTCACGCAGAGGACAGCCACCACCGCGATTGCCGTCGCCGGGAACCAGTCGACCGCCGCAGAGCCTTGAGACGTCGGCGTCGACGTGACGAGAAATACGGCAAGGCCGCCGACTAGGAGCGCCGCCCACAACATTTCCGTCAGTCGAATCCGTGGTCCCCCGGCGAAACGACTGGCCGGCAGGGTAAAAAGCACACCGGTGATCAGAAGCGGCTGCACCAGCGACAACGATCCTTGATGAAGGGCGTAGGCGTGGAAGCCAAGTCCGACACCGAGCAGGGCGGTGCCGACAAGCCAAACCGGCGAGACCAGCACGCGACGCAACACCGTGGAAGATCGCGTTGATGAAGGCCCGGCGAAAGTCGCAGCCCGGTATTGAAGCGCCGTGCCGGCGGCGAATAGCGCAGCCGCGCCGAGGGCGGCTCCAACTGCCGCAGCGGCGTTCACTGGCGAACCTCGTGCGCCACTAATGCAGCGGGTGACTCGTCCAGGTCCGAAGCCGAACCCGGCAGAGTCACTTCGAAACGCGCTCCTCGTCCGACGTCCACTATCTGTATTGTGCCGCCGTGGGCGGTCACGATCTCCTTGGTGATGGCAAGGCCCAGACCGAATCCACCCTGTTCGAGGCTACGAGCTTCGTCGGTCCGGGCGAACCTGTCGAAGACCCACTCCCGTCGGTCCGCCGGGATCCCCGGCCCGTCGTCGGCTACGACGAACAACACCGAAGCGCCCGTCTCGGAAAGCTCGACGGCGACCCGCTGGGCAGCATGACGCTCGGCATTGTCGATCAAATTCTGCACCACGCGCCCGAGTTGACGTCTGTCGCCGGTTACCCGACCGGCGGAACACTTGCTTGGGTCGAAAGAAACCCGGCTGATCGGACGACGCCGATGAATTTCCTCCATCACCAGTTCGTCTAAGTCGACTTCGTCCTGGCGTCTCAGGCCTTCACGGTTCTCGATGCTGGCCAGGAGCAGGAGATCTTCGAGCAGCGCTTGGAGTCGTCCGGCTTCGGAGAGGGCGTCGACAGCGACGGCCGGCCACCCCGATTCCTCTGGGTGAGCAAGGGCTACCTCCAAGGTCGCCTTGAGGACCGCCAGGGGACTCCGAAGCTCGTGCGACGCGTCCGACACGAAGCGCTTTTGTGCTTCCGAGGACAGCTGGAGTCTGTCGAGCATCTCGTTCATAGTCGCGGCAAGGCGGGCGACTTCGTCGTGGGTTCCGGGCACCGAGACACGCCTGTGCAGGTCGTCACCCGAGATGTCCGCGACCTCCTCACGTATCGCTTCGACCGGGCGCAGGGTCCGACCTGCGAGGATCCACATCAATACGCCCACAAGTGCCACCACGAGGGGAAGCCCGGCCACAAGAGACCATGCGACTGTGGCGGTTGCTGCGTCGACTGGTCGCAGGGTCGCCGCCACGAACACGGTAGCGGCGCCGCCGGCGGGCGTCGAAAGTGGCGGAGCCTGTCCGGCTTGTGACAAGGACGGGGATGCGCCGGGCAAAACGATGGCAGACGCAGGGATGGTCTGCGAGAGGACGAGATAGGGACCGTCGCTCTGGCCTGGCGACGTCGAGTCCGAGCCGAGAGCGCCCCTCACCGTCGAGAGCTGCACACCTTCCTCGCCCGGCCGGACCTTGCTGATCGGCGCCCCGGACAGCGACGGTGCGCTCCACGCGATCACGTCGCCGCCTGCACTCACGACCTGAGTCAAAGTGTCGCCCTTCCCGGCAGGAAGCTGGGCTGGGAGAGAGCCGACTTTCAAAAGCGATGCCACGTCGTCGAGCTGTGTCCTGGCGGTGACCTCGATCCCCTCGGTCATCGACGTTCGAAGCTCGGCTACCAGGCCGACCGCGCCGAGCGACAGTGCAGCCCCTACGGCCAAGACACCCACCAGGGTCGCCTGCGCCCGAAGCGACGACGTGTGGCGCAACACCGATCTCATCCTCCGTTCGGCGCCAACCGGTAGCCGGCGCCTCGAACAGTCTCTATCGACTGGCGATCGAAAGGGAGATCGATCTTGCGCCGCAGGTACCTTATGTAGACCTCGACGATGTTGTCGTCGCCGTCGTAGTCGATATCCCAGACGTGATCGAGAATGTCGGCCTTGGATAGGACCCGCCCGGCGTGTCGCATGAGCAGGTCGAGCATCGCCATTTCTCTGGGTGTGAGATCGATCTTGCGGTCGCCGCGCTTGCAGAGGTGGGCGGCCGGGTCGAGGGTCAGGTCGCCTGCCAGTAACACGCTCGGGCGCTCCCGTACCCCGCGGCGAAGCAACGCCCTGAGGCGGGCGACAAGCACGGAGTACGAGAAGGGCTTCGCCAAGAAGTCATCGGCGCCGATATCGAGTGCCTCCACTTCGTCGGATTCGGCCGACTTCGCCGTGAGCATGAGGATCGGCGTCCATATTTTCGATTGCCGCAAGCTACGGCAAACCTCGAATCCGTTCAGTCCGGGGAGAAGAATGTCGAGGACGATTGCGTCATAGGGAACGCTGCGAGCGAGAGCAAGACCCTGCTCGCCGTCGGCAGCGACATCCACGGCGAAACCCTCTGCGACGAGACCGCGTCGGATCGCATCCGCGAGCTTTGTCTGATCTTCGACTACGAGAACACGCACTCAGGCCCTTCCCTACGACATCGCCATCGGCGACGTGCGGTAGCTATTCTGCCAGCGCCGCCCGACTTTGAATGCGCAAGCACCGCTACAGCCCCCTCAACGCCCGGGGTGTCCCGCCCCTTAAGCGCGCTCTAAGCTAGCCTGTGACGAGAATGAGGAAATGCAGCGAGGTGACTCCTCTGGCGGACCGTCGAGAACTTCGCAAGATGTCAGTCTTCTGAGGGTGTCTTGCCGGCTTTCGCTCCAAACAATACGGACCCGACACTGATGGCCCGCCGATCAGGGTCGCTGATCCCTGAACGCTACCTGGCGTTGCACGACGACGACCTGGAGACACCCGAATTCGGGCCTCGACGGTCGCGCGGGCAGAAGCCCCGAGCTCACACATCGAAGGGGCGCTTTCGCAGATGGCGTTACCTGATTGTGATCCCCCTGCTCGCGTTCTTCTTGTTCGTATGGTCGTTTCTCGGCGCTTTGAGCGCACCCGGGAATCAGAGCCTCACCGCGAAGTGGGCGGACTGGTTCCGTGCTCACCACATGGCGTTTGTCATAAACCCCCTCGAAGCGGCCTATTACAGTCATACCGCACCCGCGAAAGGCGGCGCGCCGAAGGCCCTGAACGCCATTCCGAAGACGGTTCCCGTCACTGCGAGCAATGCCGCGCCGAAGATTGTGGCTCTGCCGAAACCGGCGAACGTGCCGCTTGTGGTCAGCCCAGCTCTGCCAGGTGAAGGCCAATGGCAGCCGGTCGGCCCCTCGGTAGACGGTCAGCCTGCGATGTACGAGGCGCAGTTCCGGGCTGACACCGTCTACACCAGTGAGATCACGACCGCGGTGTGGATGGACCCCAAACTCCTAAATCTGTCGCTCGTCCCTGGTCTCACCGAGCCGGGGGGCACGTGGTCGCATCCTCCGTACGTCACACCGGCTGAGCTGCCGAACACGATCGCAGCTTTCAACGGCGGGTTCCGTTTCCAAGACGCGAACGGGGGTTTCTACCTCGACGGTAAGACCGCGGTGCCGCTTCACAGCGGTGCGGCGTCGTTGGTCTTCTACAAAAACGGTTCGGTGAACGTCGGTGCCTGGGGCAGCGAAGTCACCATGACCCCGAATGTCGTTTCGGTCCTGCAGAATCTCGTTCCGATGGTCGACAACGGCCAGGTAGCCGCGTCGGCGACTTACAACGACACGACCGTCTGGGGGGCGACGCTGGGGGCGTCCGTCGTGGTCGCACGCTCAGGTGTCGGAGTGACCGCCAACGGAGCACTCGTCTACGTAGCTGGTCCTGCTCTCACCGCCCGAACCCTCGCAGAATCCTTGCAGCGTGCTGGGGCGGTCCGGGCGATGACACTCGACATCAACCCCGAATGGGTGACCTTCAACTTCTTCAACCACCCGAACCCGGCCAACCCGTCACAGGTTCAGCCGCAGAAGCTCTACCCCCAGATGCAGCGTCCCGCGACCCGCTACCTCGGTCCGACCAAGGAATCGCGGGACTTCATCACGGTCTCGCTCCCTTAGAAGCCGGAGAGCTCCCAGATACCTCTGACGGTCTCTTAAGCGAACGTTCATCCTCGGTTACCTAGCCTGACTTCTTCGCTGTGATGCGGGCGCTGGTCCTGCCGGCAACGACGTTCTAGAAGGAGATCGGGCTGTGAAATTTGTTCGTAGGCGGCTGCGTTGGATCATAGGAGCTGTCACGGC
This sequence comes from Actinomycetes bacterium, assembly GCA_021815935.1. Next base: position 3,140 of record JAKAZH010000014.1, on the reverse strand, counting down.
GTTGATCGCACTCGCTGTGGGCGGTCCTTTCGTCTTCATCCACTTCATCGAAGGGTCATCGCCGGCGAAGCTTTCGTTGCCAGCGGTCTCAGGGTCATCGTCGACAACTGCCGGAGGTGCTTCAAGCTCGTCTCCGACCGGGGCAGTGACGAGCGCTGCCGTAGTCACCGGAAAGTGGAACGTCGGGTCTGGCTCGGTCGCGGGCTACCGGGTCGGGGAGGTGCTTCTCGGCCAGAACACGACTGCTGTCGGGCGGACGAGCAAGGTTTGGGGTTCGCTGACAATCTCGGGGACCTCGGTCACGGCCGCAAGCTTCGGGGTGGACATGTCAAGCGTCGTCAGCGATCAATCCGCACGCAACGCACAGTTTCGCGGACGGATCATGGATGTGGCCGCGTATCCCACGGCGACCTTCCAACTGACTTCCCCTATCCATCTCGGGTCGATCCCGGCGGTGTCGACTTCACGAAATTACGCTGCTACCGGGAGTCTCGACATGCACGGTGTGACCGCCCCCGTGTCGTTTACCGTATCCGCGGAGCGGACATCCACGTCACTCGAAGTGCTTGCGGATATCCCCATCTCGTTCGCCACGTGGCAAATCACGAATCCGAGCATCGGCGGCCTCGTCACCACTCAAAGCTCGGGGACCTTGGAGGTGCTGCTAGTCCTGACGAAAGGCGCCGGGAACCCGGTGGCTACAGGATCGTCGTCGAGTGGTGGATTCGGCGGCGGCTCGACAATCACGGTCCCTTCGACAACGGTTCCGCCATTGACCGTTCCGGCGGCCTGACCCACCGCTTTTCGCAACAGCTTCTGCCTTCGTCGGGCGACGAGTACGTACACACCGACGCCCAGCCACAAAGCAGCGAAGAGCCACGACAAGGAGACCGGCGGGAGCACCTCGCCATCGGGGCCCAGCGCGACAGCGCTTAGAAGCACGCCGAGCGTCAGAGCGCCGGCGGAGGCGTTCACGACTGCGGTCGCAGCGAGCACCACAAGGCCCCAAGTCAGGTACCACGGCCAAAGCGCCGGCGCCGCGACAGCCGCCAAGAGCATGACCGACGCAGAAGTCGAGACTAGCGATTCGCGCCGACAACGAACGGCAAGCGTGACACACAATGTGACAGCACCTATTATCAAAATATACCATGTAAAATGTTGGGCCGATACTGCTGACACGTGGATCCCGACCAACCGGAGTGCCGTGGCTCCAACCACACCGAAAGCTGACGCCGGCGTGGAGGCGATGAACCCGCCCGTCGGGGTAAGCAGGACCGACGGCTTCGCCCATCCGAACCCGATCCCAGTGGCGACGCTGACGGCCACCACGGTGACAACAGCGGCCGCGGCTGAGGCCATGCTGCGGCGCACGACGTGCTCGCCGGCCGGCCTTCCTTTTACCCACGCCACGGCGAGTAGGAGGCATACGGCCGCCGCCGGGAGTTTGACCATCGCCGCTGCCGCCGCCAGCGAGATCGCCGCCGGAAACGCCCACATTGTCGCCGGTGCCTCGGTTGCGACAGCGAGAGCTGCGACGAGGAGGCCGATCATCAGCGCGTCGTTGTGGCCCGCCGAAAGCAGGTCGAACATCGTCAGCGGGCTGAGCACGCCGAACCAGAGCGCCACCCGAGCGTCGACCCCATGGGACCGGGCGAGTCGTGGAAGGAAGATGAACGTCAGCACAACCCCCACAAGTGCGGGCAGCCTGACCATCAACGCTGCTGTCATGAGGTCGCGACCTGCGACATCGAGCAGCCTCGTCGCGCTCCAGAGGAAAAGCGGACCGTACGGCGCCACGGTGTCACGCCAAACAGGCGAGACTGCATCCACGAACGTCCGGCCACCCGGAGATCCGATCAGCGCCAGAGGCCCGTTCGTGTACGGGCTCAGTCCTACAGCCGAGAGCCTCGCCTGTGCGATGTAGCTGTACATGTCCCGGCTGAACATCGGAGGCCCGACTACCAGCGGCAACGCCCACGCGACGGCCGGGACACCGAGAATTCCCGGCCGCGATACGCTGCCGGTGCGCAAGCGCGCTCCGACGCCAACCCACGCGACCAGGACTGCTGCAAGGCCCGCATCCGCTGCCACCTGTTGCACCGGGACGCCGACTGCAGAAGTCGGAACCCTGAACCACCACTGCAGGTGGATTCCGTCGAAGCGCGACAGCACGGCCGGACCCGTCAGCGACAATAGCGCCGTGCCAACGAAACCCAGCACGACCCAACGCCATCCGATGTCCGACGAAACCGCCACGATCCACGACCGGCCGGGTGCGGATCGCGTCGCCAAGACTCACAAGGTTAGCCCCGACGGGCGCTCGGACGGGGTCGACCTAACCGGCGGAGCTTGGCCCGCTAGGTTGTAGCGATGCGGTCCTCGAGGGAGAACCGGGTCAGGCTTCTGCTAGCCCTCACAGCGTTCGCGGTCGCCGGACTGGTCGTCGCCGACCAGTACCACTCGTCTCCGGCCGCGACCGTAGCCGGGACGCAGGGGACGCAGCCGCCGGGTAGCGCAGGGACCACCGCCACGAAGGCATCAAACCCGCCTGGGTCCACGACCGGCTCCACGTCGAGCGTCCCGGCGAGCACCTCGACGTCGTCGACTTCGACCACTACCGGCTCACAACCGGCTTCCTTCCCGGTGGCGAGCGTCCAACTGTCGATCGAAGCCCACAACCTGAGCGAGACCACCGTCCCTGTCCCGACCACGGTGTTCTACCCCGACACGGCCGGCGCTGCGTCCCGGCGGTTCCCGCTCGTCATATTCTCCCCCGGCTTCGACATTGATCCGGCCGTCTACACGCCGCTCATCACGGCGTGGGTGAAAGCCGGGTTCGTCGTACCTGTCGTGAGCTATCCCGACACGCTGCCCGGATCCCCCCTGGTCGAGACCGACATGGTGAATCACCCCTCAGAGTTGTCGCAGATCATCAGCGACTTCGTCGACGGGTCGCCGTATGTGCCTGCCAGCCTGTCGGGGATCGTCGACGGGGCGTCGGTCGCCGTAGCGGGCCAGTCTGACGGCGGCGATGTGAGCGTCGCGGCGGCGGCCGGTTCGTGCTGCAAGGACACCCGTATCAAGGCGGCGATCATCCTCTCGGGCGCCGAGCAGACGCTCTACGGGAACGGGTTCTT
>JAKAZH010000224.1 GCA_021815935.1 Actinomycetes bacterium | reverse complement strand
GGACCGAGACGGAGGTGGGCCTGTGCGCAGGGTGAACCTGGGCTTCGATGCCCGCATGGGGGAGGTCGCGACCCGGTTGGGCTCGACGCTGGGCCGGGCGCCAAGGTGGAGGTCGCGGGCGGTAGCACGGTCGCGGTGCGACGAGGCCCGCTCAGGCGTTGCGTGGCGGCACTGCATCAGACGCCTGACGGCGTCGCCATCGAGGTTCGCGGTGACGCGGGAGGTGTCCCCCTGCCGCTCGTCGCGGCGGTACTGCGCTGGATCGGCGAGCGGACCGTCGCCACGGAGGTGGTCGCAGCCTTGCAGGCCGGCCACGGCGATCCCGGGGCCGACCGGGACCGGGCTGCGCAGCCGTGAACGCCCTCGATTACATCCTTGACGCGGTGCTGGTGGCGACGGTGTTCGTCCAGTTCAGGGGTCGGCGCCTCACCCCGAGGAACCTGGGGCTGCCGGTCGCGATCGTGGTGTACTTCCTCTTCGCCTACCTCAAGGGGGTTCCGACCGCCGGCAACGACTTGTACCTGGTCGGTGGCGGGGTGCTCCTCGGCCTCGTGTTCGGGGTTGGCGCCGGCAGCTTCACCCGGGTCTACCCGACCGAGAAGGGGATCTACGCGAAGGCCGGCGCTCTCGCTGCGGTGTTCTGGACGACCGGGGTGGTCCTGCGCACGGCGTTCAGCCTTTACGCCGCCGACGGCGGCCCGAGCGCGGACCGAACCATCGGCCACCTGATGCGCTCGCTGGACATCACGGCGTCGAGCGCGATCGTCGCGTGCCTGCTGCTCATGGTTCTCGTCGAGGTCGGATCCCGCCAGCTCATCGTCGCCGCCCGCTACCTGCGCCTGCGCAACCAGGCGGCGCTCGCCCATCCAGGACCTCTCGCTTCTCTACCCCTCTCCGAAGACCGGTAGGGGAGCGATCATCGAAAACGAGGGGGCGGGGGAGGTGACGGAGGCGTGACCGCTGTATCGCCCCGACACCGATCCCCCCGAGGTCCCCGGACGACCCATCGAGCCAATCGCGCAGGAAAACCGATGAGCTCGCCAACCCAACACCAGGTCAGCGAGCACCGAAGTCAACGTCGTGGCGCCACTTGCCCACGCCTTTTCGCGTCTTCACTGGAAGCATCGTTTACGTGGTGAGGACGCATAGCGGGCCGCCTATGACCAGCATCCAGCCCGAATTATGGGTTGAGGGCGCGAGCGCGGCGGTCGCCTTCTACCAGGCTGCATTCGACGCCGCCGTACTTCACCGTGTCGGCCACGGGGACGATGTCGTGGCTCAGTTGGCGGTCGGGACCGCCGAGTTCTGGGTGAGCGAGGCGAGCGCGGACATGAAGCGTTTCAGCCCCCGAGCAGTGGGGGGCACCACGAGCCGGACGCTGCTCATCGTGGATGATCCCAACGCCGTGCTCGATCAGGCAGTGCGGGCCGGTGCCAGCGAGATCGCTCCCGTGAATGAGGAGACGGCTGGCTAACGGGGCGTATCGCTGACCCCTTCGGTCACGAATGGGAGATCGGCAGACCGCTCGGCGTATGGCCGCCGCCCCAGTTCCAATACGGCGAATGACCTGCGGCGACACCGCCAGGCCCATGAGGCTGGTAAGTGTCGTGGAGGTCCGCTCGATCGCGCTGCGCTGAGATTCGCTGCCGATGACGATGGTGTAGTAGCCGTCCCGGCCGAGTGCTATTTGGCTGTCATAGCGGCACCCGAGGTCGACCTTCCCGCCGGGTAGATGGTTGACGACGACTGGCTGGTGCCCTGCGAGCTGGTCGATGCACAGCGACCAGTACCGCAGGTCCGTCCCTGATTCCGGCCATGGGCTCGGCCATGGGCTCGGCGAGGCGCCTCTGGGCGTGGTCGGTGCCTTGGCGCGTACGATTACGACGTCACCGTTGTTGGCGGGGAGGACTCCGCCGAAGAGGTAGGCCTGGTCGACGTCAGGGGTGTGGCCGGGCCCCGCGGCCTTGTGCCGCCAACGCGTGCAGGTCGGCGAGGCGACTACCCCGACGCCGAGGTCGCCGAGGCGCTCGGATGCGAGGTCCTGGCCCGCCTGCCGTGGGACCCGGACGCGGCCGAGGCGCTGACCGTAGCGCCGGCGTCGGACCGGCGGTTGCGCCTGGCGCGCTGGTCCGGGCCGTTCGCACCCTCGCCTGCGACCGCGATGGCAAGGAGGCTGCCGTTGACGGCCCGTCGCCGGAGGAGCCCGACCGGTCCGGCCGCCACCTCGGGGTGGCGAGGGGCCGTCTGCTGCGCGCCTGGCGGGCCGGCGCCGAGCCGCGAGCCGGCGTCGGTGGCCGGGTTGCGGCCGAGGTGCTGGCCGCCCTGTCGAACGCGAACGGGAGCTGGCCGTGGCGGGACGCCCGCCGCTCAGCTCCGCCGACGAGCAGGCCCTCGGCCGCCATCTGATCGCCGAGGCCCTGGAACGGCAAGCCAACCAGGCGCTGCGGGACCGGGGGGCGGTGCTGTCCGCGGGGGAGGAGGATGACCTCGACCGACGGCACCGCTACTTCAGGCTGGCCTCTCCGGGGGTGGCGGAGGCTGTCGAGGCCTTGGCCCGTCTCGCCCCGGCCCGCCCGGTTCGCTCCCTGTGGCAGGGCACCCATGCCGAGGCGATCCGCCGGGCTCGCGCGTGCTACGACGACCTGGCCGGGCGTCTCGGCGTAGCGGTCTTGGACGCACTGGTCGAGAACCAAGCGTTCCGGGTCGAGACGGCCGATGCGACCAGTAGCGATCCGGTGCTCGGCGCAGGCCGAGCCAAGCATTTCGTGCTCACCGACCGAGGCCGAAGGACCCTTGTGGACTTGGGGGTCAGCGTCGAAGCCCCCAAGCGCCGGCCGCTCGTCCGCTACTGCGTCGACTGGAGCGAACAGCAGCCCCACCTCGGCGGGTGGCTCGGCGCCGCCGTCCTCCAGCGCTTCGTCGACCTCGGCTGGGTCGTGCGCGCTGAACGGCGAGTCGTACGAATCACCGACGAGGGCCACGCTGGACTGACCGAACGACTCGGAGCCCGCCTCAGCGACTGAAAGGCGCACGCCGACAACGAATTTCGTTCCCCAGGCCAGGGATCATCTGGGGCGGTGGGGGTTCTTCTCACGCCACCGGGCGAGGCATGCTCACAGCAGCGTTTGCTGCTCGGTGACACGGCCGCAGACCTCGTTCCAGGTGGGAAGCGGTCCGGCGCCGAAGTACAGCTCGGGCATGGTGGACTCGTAGGCGGCTCGGAGCCGGGTCGAGATGTCGCTGGTCGGGTCGGATGCTGGGCAGCTGGCGAAGCCGCCCGCCGGGCGAACCTCGATGTCGTCGCCGCCGAAGTAGGTGCGGTTGATCTCCTCGACGCTGCGCATCACCTGTTCGGTCTGGTCTCGATCCGCGAGCAGGTCGAGCACCTGTCGGTCGCCCAGGAGCTGGTAGACGTCGTAGAAGTGCCGGCCGCTGCGCCGGTCGA
>JAKAZH010000223.1 GCA_021815935.1 Actinomycetes bacterium | reverse complement strand
AGCCTGCCACCTTGCCGTCGAGTACATCTCTGGCCTCCAGACGCAGGGCGTGGAGAGCGGACTCGAGATAGACCGACATCGAGGATCCGTCTGAGTCGTCCTTGAATGTCGTCGATGACGCCCTGCGTCCGCCGGCTACCTTCGGGTCCTGCACGATCATGACAGGCGGCACTCGCCGAAACGCGGTATCTGCCGAACTCACCGGCTCGTCTGTCGACGAGGGACTCGCCAACGTTCTGTTCAGCCGAGGTGGCCGAGCTTTTGAAACGCGGAAGCTAGGGAAGCTTCTCCGTCGAGGAGCGACCCCTCGAACTCCTCATCCGTCTCACTGTCAAGGTAATAGCAGGTCACTGCGCCCGAGGGCTCGGACTCGATGACCAAGTCCACGGCGAGGGTGTGCCACTCCAGTTGGATGCCGCCTTCAAAAGTCGGGACCAGCTCCGGTTTGCACTCCGTGTCTCGGACGAGCTTCGAGGCGACGAATTGCCGAACCATGTCTAACACGCGTGGCGACACCGTCTTTGCACCCGCTCCATCCCAGGCAGGTCCAAGGGCGGCGAGCTGGTCGAGGCGGTCTAACGCAGCTCCGACCCAGCCCTCGCCCGGAAGCGAAGGATCATCCTGGACTTGAGGGTTGAAGTCCCATTCCGTGTGGTGCAGCGCAGGGCTGACCGAAACCGCTGCCCATGGCCGCCCGCTGTCCAGTTCCTCCTGGATGGTCAGTCGGGCCAGTCTTGTTGCGGTGCCGGTCATTGCGTTCTGCCCCAGAGACTAGCTTGAGCGGCCTCGGTTGTGACCGCTGCGAAGCCTCTTACAATCCATTCGTGCGCCAACTGGAAGAAAGCGACCATGCCTTGCCTTCCCGGGCGGAGCGGGGCACCCCGCGCCGTCATTGTGAGTTGTATCACTGGTTTCATGTCGGCTGGCCCTATCGGTGACGTTGCGTTCACGTAGAGGCGCCCGACGTCGCGTTCGTCCTCCCGGATCCGGAACCGCATTGCTAGCTGTCCGTGCTCAGGTTCTGGCAGGAAGTCTTGCGGCGAATTGAGCAGGGCTATGGTCTGATCGAGCTGACCCGGCCGGATCCACAGGTCCCCGGGTTCTATCCGGTTGACGTACCACAGTTCGCATTGGACTGGCGCGAGCGTCGAGTGTTTCGTCTCGGCGAAGGCAGCCATTTTGTCCCAGGTCTCGAGCAGAAAGGACTCGATCGTCGAGTAGCGAGGGTAGGGACGCTCGCCGCCCGACTTTTGCCAGTTGCACGCCAGGTAGTCTCGCTGCAGCTGGATTAGCCGGTCCTGGTCAGCGGACTGCAGCCATAGACGCATCGGCGCTTGCCCTGAGAGCAGCGCCAGGGCGGGGCTGAGCTCGGTGACTCGTTCGTCGAACGATTCGCGTGCCATGCGCATCGGCGGCTGCTCGTGGTGGAGCGGGAACTCCGTGCCGAAGGCTTCTAGCGCGAACGCCGACAGGTCGATCAGCGAGACCGGCAGAGGTTCGACTGCCACAGCGAAAACGACCTCTACGACAGGAGGCCGCTCGAAGTCGGGGAGTGCTCCAAGAGGCCGGGTCATTCGATGCTGGGGCGCCTCACTTCTCCGAGTGTACAGAGATAACCGACCGGAAGCAGGGACCGTTGAAAGGCTCCCAACGTTCGGTGTTCGCTATTCGCGTTGGCCTACCTCGAGAGTTGGGATTCGCTTTGATATGCGCTCGGAGGATCCGGACACATCCTTCGTCTACCGTCGTTGTCCGTGAGCCTCCAAGATCACATGTCAGCCCGACCAGCCAGCCCGACCTGTTCATATGATGTGCGGGCCGAGTTGGAGGAGCTGATGGAGCGCGATCTTCTCGGCCCTCGGGACGGTCCAGACGAGGAGCTGGCGCCCGGTGACAGCCCAGCTGAGCGTTACCTGGTGGGCCGGCTGGTACCGAGAAGCGAGTCGGACAGCGCAACCCGAGCGGCGCCCGTCTCTGGCGGTGACGCTGATGACGACGCCATCGCTGAGCCGATGGAGGACCCCGACCTGGAGGACCTCGATGTGGCGGGCGCCGCCGAGGAGATCGACGAGCACGAGCCCGCCGCGGCGGTACGTTCCGGCCGGATGGCCTCCTCGGCGATCGGCCTGTCCTTCTCCGTGCCTTTGTCGGTCGAGAGCGTCAAGGTCACGGCCAGCTGGGGCCGCTACCGGCGGGTCCCGTCGGAGATCCACGAGACATCCCAGGGACGGCCGCGCACGGTGTGGCGACGCGAGCACATGCAGGCCGAGTGGACACCGGTGTTGGGCGTGGCGGGGGAGTCCCGGCTTCGCGGGGCGGCGGGACAGGACGGGGTCGAGCTTCGAGCCAACGTCCGTGTACGCGGGCGGCTCCGGGTGGTCGACGTGTCGTTGGTCAACTGTCAGAGCCAGCCCGCTGGAAGCCCCGACAGCGCCCGCCTCTACCAGGTGAGTATCACCGTCACCGCCGCCGACGACCATTCCGCGGTTTTCGTGGGCCACAACGATCCCGAGCTCACCGACCCACCGTCGGCTCACGACCCCGAGCAGCTCCAACTAGCGATGCTTTACCGTAAGCACCGCCGCTACGGCTACGGTCGCTACTGCGCCGTCGACGGCGAGGTTCGCCCGGCCGAGACGAGGGCGTGGCGGCTCACGACGAGCTGCTTTCCCGCGGCGGACGTCCCTCTGAGCGTACCGGCGGACGCAGCGCTGATGCCCGGGGTGATCTTGGACATGGCCCGCCTGGGAAGCCAGGACCTGGCCCGCGACGACCTGGTCCGCGGCCTTCGACCGCTCGCCGCCGGATACCGGTCCTGGCTGGAAGACTGCCGCCGGCAGGCCCGAGACGACCCGGAGATCGCCCTCTTCGCACCGGCCGCGGACGTCAAGCTCGGCGAAGCCGGCGACGTCGCCGACCGCCTCGACCGGGCTATCGACCTGCTTCGCGACCACCCGACCGCCCGTGAAGCGTTCCGCTTCGCCAACCAGGCGATGGCCTTGCAGCGGGTCCGCTCCGAACTGGTCCGCCTCCGCCTCGGCGATTCGGGTCTCGACCCCGACCGACTCATCCGCGAGCTGGACGTGCCGGACAAGCGCAGCTGGCGCCCGTTTCAGCTCGCGTTCGTGCTTTTATGCCTGCCCGGCCTGACCGACCCGGCACACCCCGACGCCCACCGCGGTTTTCAGGATGGCGAAGTGCAGCTTCTGTTCTTCCCGACCGGCGGCGGCAAGACCGAAAGCTACCTGGGCTTGTCGGCCTACACTTTTGCGATCCGCCGGCTTCAGGGCGTCGTCGGCGCCGACGCGGCCCGCGTCGACGGCACCGACGGGGTGGCGGTGCTGATGCGCTACACGCTGCGCCTGCTCACCGCCCAGCAGTTCCAGCGGGCTGCCGCCTTGATGTGCGCGTGCGAGGTCCTGCGCCGCGAGCGAGTTGCTTCGGGCGATAAA
>JAKAZH010000222.1 GCA_021815935.1 Actinomycetes bacterium | reverse complement strand
GACCGGGCGGTGGTGGAATAGGCTTTCCTGATGCCGACAGGGGTGGCCGGCGCACTCCAGGCGGCGGGGGAATCGGCTTTCCAGTAGACGACAGCATCGGGGCGCCCTGCTTGGAATCACCGGTACCCGCATCCGCCGGGGCCGGCAACTGCGCAACCTGGTCTGCAGACGCTGCAACGCCTGGACGCTGGGGGGTCGGAACCGGATCGGTCGAAGGCGAATGAGGACGCTGCGGCGTGCGAGGAACACTCGCCACGCGAGGAGCGGCTGGTTGGGGTGCGGCGTTTCGCGGTCGAAGCTGCTGCTCCTCGCGAGTCCCCGCCGGTGCTCCACCACGGTTACGGCCTTCGTCGTGACTCACGCGATCCGCACCAGGTCTGGCGGTCGCTCGGTGCTCTCCCGAGACGGCACTTGGCCTCTCAGCGGCCTGAGGCGGCTCTGTCGGGGCGTGCGAGGCGACTGCAGCCAGCGGAGCACGCGGCTCGGCTGGCACATCGGCCTTGACGTGTGGGACTTCACTCGCCGGGCCAGGATGCCGGCCGACCGGTACGACCACCGAGGGACGCTCCGGGTCGGCGCTTGAACTCGCGAGCGAACCAGCACTCGAACCGGCGCCGGCAGGCGGCGCCGCCATCCCGGGCGAACCATTGACTTCCGCACGGGTATGCGCCGAGGTCTCCGGAGCCGCTGACTTCTCCGCGGGCACCTGCACGCGCTCCTCGCGAGCGCTGGGCATCGCGCTCTGCGTTCTCGCAGGGCCGGCATGCTCAACCTCTTTCGCTGCCTCGGTCGTCACCGTGGGAGTAGCGACACTTGGGACAGGCTCGCCGTCGGCGCTGACCGACCCGACGGGACGGCGGAGACCATCACGGTCCGCCTTGCGGCGGACTCGGTCTGCTTGCTGGTCCTCGATACTCGAGGAGTGGCTCTTGACCCCGATACCAAGCTGTATGCAGAGGTCCAGAGCTTCCTTGTTGGTCAGGCCGAGCTCTCGTCCAAGCTCGTACACCCGAATCTTTTTGGCCAAGTTGGTCAGTCAGTCCCTTCTCGATGTTTCAAGCGATCTCCGAAGCAGCTCGCTTGAAAAGTCTCCGCTTCGGAGCCTTCCATCGCCACATCGTGGTCGTACATACACGTATATAGTCTCATGTCCCGGCGTGGTCTCAGGTATCGACTCCCACTCCGCCGGAAGTTACCGCCGGTCGAAACGGCAAGGGCGGCTATGGGACACCACCTTCGTCGTCTCTCTCGGCGGATCCGTCGCCCTCCGAGCCTGGGTTCGAGTCGACCACCTCGTCAGCCGACATCGACCACTGCTCGGCCGACACAGCCTCTCCTCCCTCGGCGGGCTGCCACACCATCTCGCCGGACTCGGTCTCGACCCATTCGCCTTCCGCCCACTCCTGCTCGGCGAAGGCTTTCTCGTCGGCGATCTGCGTCTCGCTCTTGATGTCGATGCGCCATCCTGTGAGGCGCGCCGCTAGGCGAGCATTCTGGCCTTCCTTGCCGATTGCGAGCGAGAGTTGGAAGTCGTGCACGACGACTGTCGCCGTCCCGCTCACATCATCGAGATGGACCTCTTTGACCTTCGCCGGCTGCAGCGCTCGCATTACGAACTCGCGAGGTTCGTCGGAGAAAGGCACGATGTCGACTTTCTCGCCGCGAAGTTCGTTCGTGACCATGCGCACCCGCGCCCCACGGGCACCGACACACGCTCCCACGGGATCCACGTTCGAGTCGTTTGACCACACCGCGATTTTCGTACGATGGCCCGGCTCGCGAGCCGCCGCCTTGATCTCGACGACTCCGCTCGATATCTCAGGTACTTCCAACTCGAAAAGTCGCTTTATCAAGCCAGGGTGGGTCCTGCTGACAACGATTTGTGGTCCTTTGGCTGTCTTGCGGACCTCGACGATGTAGGCCTTGAGCCTTGCACCGTGCTCGTATCGCTCGTAGGGAACCTGCTCGGCCTGCGGCAGCAACGCCTCGACTTTGCCCAGGTCGAGGAGCGTGTAGCGGTTGTCGCTCTGCTGGATGATGCCGGTGACGATGTCGCCTTCCCGACCCGCGTACTCCTCGTATTTGAGGTCACGTTCAGCCTCGCGGATGCGTTGCGTCATTACCTGCTTAGCGGTTTGAGCGGCGATCCGGCCGAAGTCCTTCGGGGTTACATCCCACTCCCGGATCACGTTGTCGTCGTCGTCGAGCTCCTGCCCGTATACGCGGATATCCCCGGTATCCGGATCGATCGTCACGGATGCGAAGTCCTCCGAATCCGCCATCCGCTTGTAGGCGGCGAGCAGAGCGTTGGCGAGGGCGTCTAGAAGTGTGTCGACGCTGATCCCTTTGTCTTTCGCTATCTGCTGCAGTGCGTCGAGAAAATCGATGGTCGATTCACTTTTCATTGCGCGGCTTCCTTCGCCTCGGTGGATACGGTCGAGTGGGGCTCCGTCGTGGCGTTCCACGACGCGACCGTGCGAGCCCAGTCGATGTTGTCGTATTCGAAGAGCACCTCGATGGGCGGGCTGCCTACCTTGAGGCGCACGCCGCCAGGGTCTGCCGCCACCAGGATGCCTCTGTGCCTGCGACTTCCGGATATCTCCAACCTGGTCTTGAGGGCGATCTCTGTCCCGACGTAACGATCGAAATGCTCAGGCCGCCGCAGCTTGCGCTCGATTCCGGGGCTTGACACCTCGAGGTGGAAGCTACCCTCCGGGGTAAGGTCGGGATGGGCGTCGAGAATGGGGGTGATCACGCCTCCAGCTGCCCTCGACAGGGAGTCGAGATCGATCCCGCCGTCCACATCTATGAAGATTCGGAGGGTATCTCGAGTCATTTCGATGTCCCACAGGTGGAGGCCCGAGGAGGAAAGGGCCGGTTCTACTAGGGCAGCGATGTCTTGGGGTGAAACGCCCACTTTCTCCTTCCTCCTTTCGGGACTCGTGACAACAGGATCGTCGCTGCGGGAATGCAGCTACGGGGTCAACTGGCCTGCAATACAAAAGCGCGGGCGTCCTGCAGTAGACAGGAGCTACCCACGCCCGCTCGGCCACCTCAGCGAAGGCGGCCTCACATAGTATACCCCGGCAGCCCGTGGGCGCCGCTGGAACACGGTGCTGCTGGAACACGGTGCTGCTGGAACACGGTGCTGCTGGAAGTGGTGTGCTGCTGGAAGGTGGAAGCCCGCTACCCGTCGTGGCTTGGCGGATCGGCGAGACGCTTGGCGATCAGGTCGATCCTCTCCTCCGAGTGGTTGGCGTCGGACCCCTTGTCGCCGAGAAGCGCCCTCCTGTCGGCCTCGGCTTCGGCTGCGGCCGTCGAGTCCGCAGCAGCAAGGCGCGCCTCGAATCCCTCCGCCATGAGCTTCTCAGCCTCTTCGACGAGCGCCGTCACCATTTCCGCTTCGGGAACTACCCTCACGATCTGGCCCTGGATGAAAAGGTGCCCCCGAC
>JAKAZH010000221.1 GCA_021815935.1 Actinomycetes bacterium | reverse complement strand
CCGGCCTGGCTCTGCTTGTCGACATCCGCCGCTTTGGCTTCGCCCGCCGTCCGAGCCCCGAGGAACGCCAAGGCCACTATTACACTAGAACAGCGCTTCTCGACGCCTACGAGGTTCTGCGACAGCTAGTCGACAACACCGACGAGATGGCACACTGTGTGGTGGCAGTGGTCGCCTCACCCGCATTCCTGTCGGACCCAGCCCGAGGACTCGACGCCTACCAAGCCCTCAAGCTACGGGTATTCGACGAGGTGCGCGACGCCCGCCGGGACAACCCGCTGTCGTGTCTCATCCGATTGGAGGCAGCGTGAGCACCGACGTGACCACGCCGGGCACACAGGCTGCCGCCGTGTCCGTCGCTCGGCGCCGGGCACTCGAAGCGCTGCGGGCCGGCGTGCCCAACCGCGACGCGGTGGCGGTGCTCGGTTCGATGCAGCAAGGCGTCGAGGACCGTTTCGCCGGGCTGCTCGAAGCGTTGAGAACGTTGCCTCGAGGCAGCGCGGTCGGCGGGATGTTGATCGGTGGTGGTTTCGGATCGGGCAAGAGCCATGTGCTGGAGCACTTGGCGCATGTCGCGCTGTCGGAAGGTTTCGTGGTCTCCAAGGTGGTCGTGTCCAAAGAGACCCCGTTGCACGACCCTGTCAAGATGTACCGTGCCGCTATCGAGGCGGCCAAGGTTCCGGGCCGGCCGGGTTCGGCGATCGACGAGATCGCCGGCAGCCTCGACGTGGACTCCGCCCGATACGCGGACATGTACCGCTGGGTGCACCAGGAGGGTTCACCGGTCGACAGTCGCTTCGCTGCCACGCTGTTCCTTTACGAGTACGCCCGCGGCGACGAGGAGTTCGCGGAGAGAATCGTCCGCTTCTGGGCCGGTGACCCGCTGGCCGTTACCGACCTGCGCCGGCGGGTCAGAGAGGTCGGCGCGGCCGCTACCTACAGACTCGGCTCGGTCAAAGAAAGAGACCTTGCCCGCCAGCGCTTCCGCTTCGCCTCACGCCTCGCGCAGGCCGCCGGATACGAAGGGTGGGTAATACTCGTCGACGAGGCGGAGCTGATCGGCAGGTACTCCGCCCTACAGCGAGGCCGCTCCTACGCCGAGCTGGCCCGATGGGTTCGCGGCGACCGAGACGATCCCGACGCGCCGATCGCCACGGTGATAACCACCGTCGACGATTTCGAGACCCAGGTGCTGGTGGGCAAGAACGACGTCGAACTGATACCGAAGCGCCTGCGGGCGCGCGGCAGCGACGAGGACGAGCTGCTCGCAAGCCTGGCCGAAGCCGGGATGCGGATCCTCGAACGCGAGCAAATCCAGCTGCAGCCGCCCGGACGCGACGAGTTGGACCGCGCCTACGCGCAGATCAAAGCCATCCACGGTGAGGCCTACAACTGGAGCCCGCCTGACGTCGCGGGTCTGGAGCGCCTCCCGTCGAACCGGATGCGCCAGTACGTGCGGGCCTGGATCGGCGAATGGGACCTGCGCCGTCTCGACCCCGGATACGAACCACGGATCACTGCCGACGGCCTCGGCGTCGACCTGAGCGACGACGACGACATCGCCTCCGACGCACCCGGCCGCCTCGTCGAGGAACCCTGAACTGCTCGCCGACTCCATAGCGGACGTGATCGAAGCGTCCGGCGGACTGAGCACGACAGAACTGTCGAGAATGCTCGACGTCGACGAGCAAGCAGTGAAAAAAGCACTCTTCGCCGCCCACGGCCGTTTCCGCTCCGACCGGGACACCCCGCCCCGATGGTGGCTTGCCGGGGAACGCCCGGCGATGCGGGACGCCCCTTTCCGTGCTCGCCCACCCGGGCCTAACCGGCCGGACCTCTACATCTGGCAGACAGACGCGCTCCGGGCGTGGGAGGAAGCAGGCGGGCGCGGCGTGATCGAGGCGGTCACCGGCGCCGGCAAGACCATGGTGGGAATTGCAGCCACCCTGGCAGAGACCGACCGGCGGGGCCAGGTACTGGTTCTAGTGCCCACCGTCGAACTCCAAGACCAGTGGGTGCAGCAGCTGCGCAAGTTCCTTCCAGGCTCGCGACCGATCGGTCGTCTCGGCGCGGGAGGCCGGGACCGGCTGTCGAGCCACGACGTCGTGGTGGCGGTCATCAACACCGCCCGCAGCTACGATTCGATGCCCATCCGCCGCGGCGGGCTGCTCGTCGCCGACGAATGCCACCGCTACGGCAGCGAAGTCAACCGTTTGGCCCTAGACGGTCGCTTCTCGCGACGCCTCGGTTTGAGCGCGACTTACGCTCGCTCCGACAGCGGAAACTCGAAGTGGCTCGATCCCTTCTTCGGCGGTACCTGCTTCCGGTTGGGCTACGCACGCGCTGTCGCAGAGGGCGTAACAGCCCACTTCGAAGTGACGCTGATCGGGGTAGAGTTCTCAGCGCTCGAGCAGCGCACCTACGACGAGCTGACGGACAAGATCAGGGCGCTGTGGATGCGCCTGGTGGAGCATTTCGGCGTCACACCCGAACCCTTCGAGTTGTTCATGCAGGAAGTCGCCGAGATGGCCGACGGTGGCGGTGAAGGCAGCGCCACCGCACGGGCATACCGTCAGGCGATGTTGACCCGACGGCGCCTGCTAGCCGATACCCCCGCCAAGGACGAGGCGCTCGTCGTCTTGGCGCCCGCAGTTCGGGCTGCGGACAGGGCAATCGTCTTCACTCAAAGTATCGACACCGCGGAGCGCACAGCGACGGTGCTCGCCGAATGCGGTCTTCGCGCTGGCGTGATCCACTCCAGGCTCCCCGGCGACCAGCGAGCAACCGTGCTCGCCAGATTCGCGTCGGGTCGCCTCGAGGTTGTGGTAGCCCCGCGGCTGCTAGACGAAGGCATCGACGTGCCAGCCGCAGACCTTGCTGTCATAGTCGGCGCTAGCCGCTCCAGGCGTCAGATGATCCAGCGCATGGGCCGGGTGCTGCGCCGCAAGCCCGACGGGCGGGCTGCACGTTTCGCTGTGCTGTTCGTCAAGGGCACCGTCGAAGATCCCAGGTCCGGCGCCCACGAGGCGTTTCTCGGAGAGGTCACAGAGGTGGCAGATAGCGTGACATATTTTTCTCCTATCGACCTGCGGCGCAGACCTGACGTGGTCCGATCGTCGTTGGAACACCGAAGACACGCAGGTTGCACCCCGGCTTCGCCTGTTACGACTGGCCACTCCGGGTGGTCGTGACCGGCCTGCGCCGCGTCGTTCTCTCCAAGCGAATCGATCGTCGGGAAAGTAAAGAGGCGCTCGGCGTAGGACTTGGCCTCGGTTGCTTAGATCCGGGCGACCCGGTCAGGAAGGATTACCGTGGTAGCATAATGGCATGCGAGCTACCATCGATAAGGCAGGTCGACTGGTCATTCCCAAGCCACTTCGTGACCGGGTCGGTCTGCAACCGGGCGAAGTCGAGATCGAGGTCGATGGCGCTGCGCTTCGCGTCGAGCCGGTAGCAGGAGG
>JAKAZH010000220.1 GCA_021815935.1 Actinomycetes bacterium | reverse complement strand
AGCCATCTACATGCTTTGGGCCTACCAGAGGACCTTCCACGGTCCGCCACTCGATGCTGACACCAAAGTGACTGACATCAGCTGGCGTCAGATCGCTGCTGTGGCGCCCCTTCTGGTCGGGATAGTTTTCCTCGGCGTCTACCCGAAGCCTTTCCTGGACAGGGTGACCCCGTCGGTCAACTACCTGCTCGCCCACGTCGAGCAGGCCGCGCCAAACGCGCACGTGCCGGCCGTCACCACCAACCACGTGACTTTCAGCGTGCCGGCAAACCAGAACGTGCTGTCCACCACGACCAAGTCCTCGAAGGTTGCGGGTGGGTCTGCGAGCGGCGCGTCGAGCGGTACGGCGAGTAGCGCGTCGAGCGGCGCGGGAAGCGGCGCGGGAAGCGGCGCGGCGAGTAGCGCCACGCCCGCAGCGACGTCGAAGGGTGGTGTCGGATGAGCGGCTTGCTTGCGACTTCCAGATTTGCGACGTCCTCGATTGCGCACTCCGTCTTCGTGGCGGCCGGGTCTTTCGTGGCGGCCGGGTCTCCGGCTTCGACGACCACGACCGCCCCGCAGGGCTGCAGCGTAGCCAGCGCAGGCAACAAAGTAACCGGGTTGTGCACGGTGGCGAACTCCCTGCACATCTCCGTCGCGTACCGCAGCATCGCCCCGATGATCATCTTGGCGGTCGGAGCGCTGGTCCTGCTCGCCGTCTCAGCGGTCCTGCCCAAGCGCGCCAGGACAGGCCTTTATCCAGCGCTGACCGCGGCAATCGGCGGTTTGGCGCTACTCGCCGCGGTCCTGCAATGGTTCGACGGGGCGGCCAAGACGGGAAGCGTCCAGATCGGCGGCCAGGTTCTCTACGACCGCTTCTCCGTGCTGCTACTGATCCTCATCTCGATCGCGGTGATCCTGAGCTCCCTCGCGGCCGACAGCTACCTGCGCCGCGAAGGCCTCGACGGGGTCGAAGCGTACGTCCTGATGCTCATGTCGGCGACCGGTGCGATGCTGATGGCGGAATCGGGCGGGCTGATAATGCTCTTCCTCGGCCTCGAAATCATGTCCATCGCCTTGTACGTGATGGCCGCCTACCACCGCCGGCGTGCGCAGTCGGGCGAGGCCGGCCTCAAATACTTCATCCTCGGGTCGTTCTCCTCTGCGGTGCTCCTTTACGGCATAGCGCTCGTCTACGGTGCCACGGGCTCGACGCAGTTCAGCCAGATCGCCGCCTACCTGGCCGGTACCGTGCCGGCCAACGCGGGAGTCCTGTTGGCCGGGATGGCGCTGCTGATAGTAGGGCTCGGGTTCAAAGTGGCAGCCGTGCCGTTCCACTTCTGGACTCCGGACGTCTACCAGGGTTCGCCGACTCCTTTCACCGGCTACATGGCGGCGGTCGCCAAGGCGGCGGGTTTCGCCGGCCTGCTACGCGTGCTCACCCAAGCTCTAGCAACCGAGCAGGCCAACTGGCGGCCGATCGTGTGGCTCCTCGCAGTGCTCAGCCTCGCGGTCGGCTCGGTTATGGCGATTGCGCAGCGTGACCTCAAGCGGATGCTCGCATACTCGTCGATAAGCCAGGCGGGATACGTGCTTTTGGGGGTGCAGGCCGCGACAGCGGAAGGGTCGTCGGCTGCGCTGTTCTACCTTTTCACCTACACGTTCATCGTCATCGGCACGTTCGCCGTGGTCGATATCGTCCAAGGTAGGGGAGAGACCCGAAACGACCTCGGTGCGATGAGGGGCCTCGGCCGGCGTAACCCGCTTCTCGCAGCTGCGATGCTCGTGCTGCTGCTAGCGCAGGCAGGCGTGCCGCTGACCAGCGGCTTCCTAGCCAAGTTCTACGTGATCCAGGCGGCCGTCGAGCAAGGCCAGTACTACCTGGCGGTCATCGCGATGGTCGCGGCCGCTATCGCCGCATTCTTCTACCTTCGGGTGGGGCTACTCATGTACCAGGCGCCGGAGGAGCGTGACGCGGAGTACGGCTCGGGGTTCGGCTCGGGGTTCGGTGAGGGGCTCGGCGACGATGACGATGGAGTCGTGATCGGCTCGGGAGGCGACTTTCGCGGTGATGCTCCGGCAGGCATCGAGGGCGTGTCCGTCGCCGGTCTCGAGCCGGTGCCTTCCATCGACGGTGCCGTCGCTACCGCCACCTTGCAGGCTCCCCCTACCGGACGAGTCCTTGTCCCCGCCTCGTCGGGCATGGTGATAGCAGTTTCTGTGGTCTTTACGGTCGCGGCTGGGGTTTCATCCTTCGCTATCGACTTTGCACGAGCTGCCCACAGCCTGCTGTGACCTGAAACCCTGAAGCTCGCCGCGACGGATCCCTCGTTGGTGATCCGAAGGGCGAAGTTGCACTCCCAGTATGTTCTCATATACTCTCATGCATGTGGATGTCGAAGAACGGGTTGGGCTGCTTGCTGAGCTTCGCCGTGTAGCCGGTGCTCAGCAAGGCGTCATAACATCTGAACAGCTCCTGGCAATCGGCCCGCAGCCAGGGTCTCGCGGGCGGCGATTTGGCACACGTCTGGTAAGCGAAGGTTGGCTATATCCACTGCTGGGCGGCGCGTACGCAGTCGGCGCGTCGCCGAGCGACTGGCAGATGGCGGTCGCTGCAGTGTTGCTGAGCGGCCCGGAATCGGTGCTGTCGCACAGGAGCGCAGCGAGATGCCACCGGATCTCCGACCTGCTTCAACAGACGACACCCGAAGTCACCCTCCCGCGCTACAGCCACCGCCGAGTCTCGGGAGTCATCGTCCACCGGGTCGGGGCACTGGATCATGCTGACATTTCCTTGCACCATGGCATCCGGGTTACTAGCCCCGAACGCACCCTCGTCGACCTCGCCAACGACCTGGACATCGGGCTTGTAGAGCGGATATTCGACGAGGGGGCCGTTGCTCGCCTCTGGAGCGCCCAAAGTGTCACGGCGGCTGTGGAGCGCAACGCCCGCCGACGCGGGACGATCGCCTTACGGCGGATCCTTGCGTGTCGGGCCGATCTGGCACCCGGAGAGTCGACACTTGAATCCCGGGCAATCAAGGTCCTGGCACCGTACGGGCCATTCGAAGTCCAGTATCAACTCAGCGTCGACGATCGGTTGGTGATCATCGACATTGCGTGGCCGAAACTCCGGGTGGCGGTCGAATGTGACGGCTGGACCGTGCGCAGCCGCTCGAGAGGGAAGTTCGACGCGGATCGCCGGCGAGACAACATTCTTGCTTCTCACGGGTGGTCAGTAGTCCACCTCACTACCGCGATGTCTGATGATGAGATGCGGAAGGTTGTTTTCCGCCAGCTTTTCCGGGCTGGCGGCGCTGAAGTCGAGTAGTGGGGCGGTTGTTGGTCACCTCTGACAGGTCGCGGGGGTTCGTGACCGTCAGAAATGGTCAGGATCTTCGGGACAGAAAAGTTTGGTACCAAAAAGTGCGTTTTCTCAGCGAGGGCTGGTACCCGATCTTTTCAGAACGAAAGTCGGGTACCAAAAAGTGCGAAAAAACG
>JAKAZH010000219.1 GCA_021815935.1 Actinomycetes bacterium | reverse complement strand
AAGCCGCATCGATTTTTATGCCGATGGCGCGGTTATGCCGAAAACGGTGGGCGGCTGTGGCTGTCGGTGCTGGTCAGTCCGGGTGGGGTGGGTTGGACGTTTCGGCATAACCGCGGGCAAGGGTCAGAGGGCTTCGAGGAAGGCGAGGAGTGTGTCGTTGGGGCGGTAGCGCCCGGCGGTCACGCCTATCGGGGTGATTCTGGCCAGGGCTCGCTCCTTGGTGGCCATGTCGGCGGTGACGTAGACGGAGACGGTTCGCAGTCCTTCGTGTCCGAGCCATAGGGCGATGGTGGAGGCGTCGACTCCGTTGTGGAAGAGCTCCATGGCGCAGCTGTGACGGAGTACGTGGGCCGTTGGCCGTTTGGCTGCGATGGAGGGGCAGACCTTGGCGGCCGTGGCGGCGTGACGGGAGATGATGGCGGTCACCGCATCCTGGGTGAGGGGTCGGCCCCGGGGCCCGGGAAAGAGCGGGTCGGCAGACCGGCCGGGCTGTTCGTCCAGCCAGGCCTTGAGCACTGCGACGGTTTCAGGGAAGAGAGGTGTGGCTCGCTGTTTGCGGCCTTTGCCGGTGCAGGCCACATGGGCGCCGGTGCCCAGGGCGACATCGCTTCGGTGCAGGTTGGTGAGTTCGCTGACCCGAAGCCCGGTCTGGACGGCGACGAGAAGCAGAGCGCGGTCTCGTCGTCCGATCCGCACGGACAGGTCAGGGGCTGCGAGCAGGGCGTCGATCTCCAGCCGGGTCAGGTAGGTGACGGTGTCTTTCCTGGTTCGTTTGGTGGGGATGTCGAGCACTCGGGCGATGAGCTGGGCGTGTTCGGGATGGCGGACCGAAGCGAAACGGAACAGGGAGTGGATCGCGGCCAGGCGGGCGTTGCGGGTCGAGATGGTGACGTTGCGTTCGGCCTCGAGATGGTCGAGGAAGCCGGCGACCACTTTGGCGTCGAGGTCGGCGAAATCGAGCTTGGCTGGCTCGATCCCGGTGGTGGCCTGGACGTAGCCGAGCAGGAGCCGGAAGCAGTCACGATAGGAGGCGATGGTGTGGGGGCTGGCGTTGCGCTGGGCGGCGAGCCGCTGGGTGAAGAACGCTTCGAGCGTCGGTGCTAGCGCGGTCACTGGGGGTCTCCGAGGTTCGTTGTTGCTCGGCGGGCGGCCGCCGCGAGCAGCTCGGGCGAGGCCGACAGATACCAGTATGTGGATGCCGGGCTGACGTGTCCCATGTACGCGGACAGCACCGGCAGCATGGTCGCCACATCGGCGCCGGAGTCGTAAAAGGCGACGAGGGCGGACACGGCGAAGCTGTGGCGGAGCCCTCTGAGGCGTGGCAGCGCACCTTGGGGTTTGGCCCCTATCCCGGCCAGTGACACGACCTCGGCGAACAGGGTTCCCAGGTTGCTGGGACGCAACCGGGTCCCGGTGGTCGTTGTCAGTGCCGCTTTCGCGTCGGGGAAGTAGCAGCCCCAGTCGGTGAGATAGTTGTGCAGAGCGTCCCGGGTGCTGGGCGAGATCGGCACGTGCCGGGACTTGTTGCCCTTGGAGTCGCGCACTGTGATGATCCCGGTCTCGAAGTCGATGTCGGTCCGGTTGAGACGTATCGCTTCGCCGACACGTAGTCCTGTCACGGCCAGCAAGCCGATCAAGGTGCGCATGGTCTGAGCCTGAAACGGCGACCGCAGCCGGGATGCGGCGTCCATCAGGACTTCGACGTCGGCCGCCGAGAACAGGTAGGGCACGAGGCGTCCGCTCCGTCGGGGAACCAACCCGATCGGAGGGACCTGGTGGCGAGGATCGACGGTGTGTAGATAACGGGCGAATCCGCGGACGAAACCGAGTCGCTGGGCCCGCCACGACGACTCCGGGCTGGTCGTGTCGATAGCCCACGACAGCGCCACCTCTGTGCTGATGTGCGTCCTGCCGGTTTCATCAAGGTGGGCGACGAAGTCGGCCAGGACCTGCCCGGCCCGCTCCAGCTTGTAACCCAAAGAGCGGCGCAGGGCCAGGTATTCCTCCAGTCCTTCTGCCAGGTCGCTCACCGCGACACCCCCGGCCATGCCGGGGCCAGGACCCTCAGCCTCTCATCGTCGACAGCCGCGTAGATAGACGTGGCTCGAGGCTGACGGTGACGTAGGACATGGCCGATCTCGGCCAGAGAAGCCCCCTCGCGCAGCATTCCCGTCGCGGCGGTGTGGCGAAGCCGATGCGGACAGGCGTAGGCGACACCGGCACGCGTGCAGGCTCGTTCCAAGATGCCCCGCAACGCCCCCGTGCCGGCGAAGCCGACGAAGGGGGCCTGATGGCGCACGAACAACGTCCGCGACTCCGAGCGCGGTCGGCCACGTCGAAGATAAGAGACCAGCGCCTCGCCCACATCGACTGGCAGAGGCAGACGGTCGACTCGAGACCCCTTGCCCCTCACCGTGATCTCCCCGTTACGCCAGTCGATGTCCTCCAAGCACAAGCCGACTACCTCCCCACCGCGTAAGCCCAAGCGGGCAAGAAGCATCAACACGGCGTAGTCCCGTCGTCCGATCCCTCGACGACGGTCACAACTGGCCAGCAGCTTGGTGACCTGGCCCGGACTGATCCCCCGGGGCAGGGGTTGCCCGCCGCCGGCGACCTTCAAGATGGAGCTATCGACATCGCCCGCCACCAGGCCTTCGAAGGCCAAGTAACGCATGAAGCAGCGCAGCGCCGAGATCGTGGCCCGCGAAGCGGACAAGCCCAGATGCGAGCACGACCGGGTGACGAACCCCGTCACCGTCGAGGACGTCACCACGTCAAGTCCCAGCCCGACGCTGTCCACGTTGTCGAGGAACTCTCGGGCCACTCTCAAATAAGCGGCGATCGTGCCCACGGCCAAGCCGCGCTCGCTTCTCAGGTAGCGCCCGTAGTCGTCGATGACAGCCTGGAAAGGACCGACTGGCGTTGCCGGGACCGGCCAGGATCGGCCCGTTGCCTGCCACAAACCGACCAGCGGCGCCAACGACCGAACCGACCACAACTTCTCCCGCGCCGCTCTCCTGGCATCGAGGAACGCCTCGATAGCCACGCAATCAAGATCGTCGGCAGACAAACCAGCGTCATCGAGCCAACCGCTCAACGAAACGAACAGGCGCATCTGCTGGCGCCGGCCCGTCTTCGAATAGCCCAGCCGAACCAGCTCGGCGGCGAACCACTCAACGTCAACGCTCAGCGGACCACATAGACGCTCCTCCTCGACCTTCGACATCCTCGCTCCTTCCCGTGACGAACAGAAAGGAGCATCCACCTCCCAGCGATGCGGTTATGCCGAAACGCCCAACCCACCCCACCCGGACTGACCAGCACCGACAGCCACAGCCGCCCACCGTTTTCGGCATAACCGCGCCATCGGCATAAAGGCCGCCGCTTTTTTTAACAGTTCCACCCGCATCTGCAGCTCACGGTTCTCGGCCTTCAGCCGGCGGACCTCTTCGCGTTCGTCTCGAGTCATCGCATCGGTGCTACCAGA
>JAKAZH010000218.1 GCA_021815935.1 Actinomycetes bacterium | reverse complement strand
ACAACCTAAATCTGACCAGCCCATACGACCCCGGGCGGAACACTCAATGCAGAATGATGCATTACTATGCACCCCCGAGGGTATTCTGCGACAGCCTGTTAATTTAGATTTAGATCGTGTCAATCGAGGAAGATCACGCCGGACTCGACCGTGTAACGCCATTACAGCGCTACGGCTACGGCTACGGCTACGACTCGAGACCTGCGTGGAAGGCTTCCGAGCTATCATTTGCGAGACCTCAGGAGAGTTCGAAGCTCGTGGCGGTGGCGGACCCCGAGCTTCGCGAACGCACGGTAGAGATGGCTCTCAACTGTGCGCACGGAGATCGCCAGTTCCTCGGCGATTGCGACCGACGTCCAGTGCCTGGCGGCCAGTGCGACGATCTCGAACTCCCTTGCGGTCAACTCCTGAGGTGCCACGGCGGCCGCGGCGAGCGGCGAGTGCGCCCCCTCGCAGTCGGCGCGGAGTCGTTCCAAGTCTGATTCCAGTCTATTGCGGAGTGTCCGTGACACCGTATCGTTCGCCATATCGGCCGCTACCTCGAGCATCTCGACGGCCAAAAGTCGTTCTCCCTGCTGGACGGCGCGCTCGGCTACGGTGCGCAGTTCTATGAGGTCACCGGCGACCAGAGCCTCGCCGTGGTCGACAGCCAATGCAGCAGTGGGACCGTCGACCCTGCCCGCCGTTGTGCGTAGCACGGCGAGGTTTTCGGCGCTGGGGGCTAGCCGGACGGCCGCATGTGCTCCAAGACAGGCGTAGTACCAGCCCCCTGTGCCTATGGCAACGTCTCGTGCACGGGTCACCAGATCCAAGGCCCGAGTCCGCCGACCCATTCCTGCCAGGGTCACGGCTTCGACGATGTCCAGCTCGGCGTCGAAGAAGCGCGGCGCCTCGTGCCATCGGCGGGCCTCGGCTATCTCGAAGAGGGCTTCGGGAGCCCGACCCGACCAGGACAGGGCCCAGGCCCGAGTGGAGTGGATCATCGCCCGTGCGCCGTAAAGACTGAAGGGACCGTGGCGACGGATGGCCTCGTCGCAAAGGTGGGCCGCTGTCACCGGTTGGCCTTGGAATAGCGCGCATCGGGCCTCCAGGCCACCGAAGAGACCTATTCCCTCGTCGTCGTCAGCCTCGGCGAGAATGTCGGTCAACGCCCGACACTCGGCGCGCACCTCGTCGTAGCGCCCCAGCCCCACCTTTCCCCAGATCGACGACATGAGAATCTCTCCCATCGCCGTGGTTCCGTCGTTGCCCTGGCTCATCGCGAGCGGCAACGCCTGTTCTGCGATGGCCAGAC
Source organism: Actinomycetes bacterium (assembly GCA_021815935.1). Next base: position 2,204 of record JAKAZH010000218.1, on the reverse strand, counting down.
CCTCGAGCATTCGCCCGCCGAGCACCAACCCTCCCGACATCGGCGACGCGTGGGCGACCTTTACGGCAACCGGCGCCGTGTCGTCAGGGACGACCCGTTCCAACCGTGCCACGCCCGTGGCGATGGCACCGCTTTGGAGTTCGAGACCACCACGTGTACACGCGACGACGTGATCCCATGGCGTGTTTAACGCTTCCTCAGCAAGAGCAAGGAGCCTCCATGCGCCTTCTCTGTCGCCCACGATCCAAAAAAGCCAGTAGCCGTGGGTCACCGCTAGCCAGGCGCGATCCTCGTCGGTCGCTGCTGTCACTTGGAGAGCCCCGAGAACGGCGACCATCTCTCCTGCCAGGTCGGAGCGAAGCATCAACGCTCGAGCGAGCGCCAGTCCGTTGGCGAAAGTTGGATCTGTCCGCCACGCGCTGGCCGCCAGGCGTCGGGTGGCATCGGAGCGATCCCGTGAGGTACGCAACCCAATAGCCAGCCCGGCATTGCCCACGTCAGTGGTGCGTTCGCCTGCGAGGTGACGTCGGACAAGATCGAATAGACCCCCGTGCACGACCCGTGCGGCCCAACCTAGAGTTTCGGGTTCAAACGTGTCGCCAAGCTCGCCATGCCATAGAGCGAGCCGCACCATTGTGGCCGGATCGCTGCGTCTATCCTCGGAGGTGACGGCCACAAGCCGACGAATGAGGGTGCGTCTGCGGAGGCCATTGATCTGTCCGAGCAGGCAATCGCGGTGCAGCGGATGTGTCAAACGAACAGTCAAGGCCCCTCCGAAACCGCTCTCAGCTAGAAGACCTGCGGCAGCGAGCACATCGAGCGGCTCAGGTCCACTGAGCTTCTCCACCAGGTCCACCGGCATAGGTCCGGCAATGGCCAGAAGCTCCATGACCGTGCGTTCGTCGGGGGCCAGATCGTCAAGGCGTTCGGTAATCATCCGGTCAAGACCAGCCACAGCCGACGCGATGTCGAGCTGTAAACCATCCGGGCCGGGTTGGAGCGCGCGTCGAGTGACTGCGGCTCTGAGCAGCTCGGTGACCCACAGAGGGTTGCCACCCGTGGCCTCGTGGACACGGTTAACGGACTCACGCTCGACGGGAGCTCCAGCTAGAAGTGAGGAAAGCTCCGCTACCTCATCTGGTGCGAGGGGCGTGACCACCGTTGCGGGTAAGCGTGATTGGCGAAGCAACCCGCTAAGGGCTTTGGGTAGGTGGGCCGGATCGCGCAGCGTAGCCACAACGGCGGCACCGGGGACATCCACCAGGTGGGCGATCAGGATCGCTGAGGCGTCGTCGAGGAGGTCGACGTCGTCAGCAAAGACGATCAGGGGAGTTGTCGCGGCGGCGCGCCGGAGACCCTCCAGCGTCGCCCCTATCAGAGCGGCAATTGGCACCGACCCGCTCAATTGTGGCACCAGGTGGGCGCACGGGCCGAGCGGTACGCTTGCCGCCGACGACATGCCCAGGATCTCGATGACGTGGCGGCCACGACTGCGTTGATCCACCGCCGCCGCTCGACCGAGGTGGCTCTTGCCGACGCCAAGCGGTCCGACCAGCAGCAGCGAGCTCTGCTCATCTAGTCGCTCGCGCAGAAAGGCCAGCATCTGGGCGCGCCCGACAGTTCGCTCCTGGGAGATGAACGGTTCCCGCAAAGGATCGGAAGTTCCCCCGCCGCGCGACGCGCTCATGCCCTGAGTATGTTACCTTCAGTCGCGATACCTCCAAAGTCTTAGTCGGACAGCGAGGTGTCTCAAAACAGACTCAGCGGCCGGGGGACGGCGATGCGGCGCGTTCTAGCGGCCGTTGCCCGGCGTCTAGGACCCGAACGCGACGGCGACAACCGGGGCGGGGAGGTAGACACTCGGGTCGCCGGGCAGGGATCCCCCAAAGACAGCGTTGCCGTAGTCGAACACCCCGCCGTCGGCTGCGCCGAGGCGGTACCCAGAGCCGTCGGGGAGGGAGGCGATTCCCACCATGGGTCGGTTGAGATGCTTGCCGCCAATGGAGCCGTAAAAGGGAGCGCCGAAGCTGAAGATGCCGCCGTCGGCAGCGACGAGCCAGTAGCCGCCAGTCGCATTGTCCGCCGCCATTCCGACGATCGGGGCGTTGAGGGCCATCCCGCCTTCGGAGCCGTGGAAGCCGGCGTCACCGAAGCTGAAGATGCCGCCGTCGGCAGCGACGAGCCAGTAGCCGGCCCCGTCGGGT
>JAKAZH010000217.1 GCA_021815935.1 Actinomycetes bacterium | reverse complement strand
GTTCGCGTGCAGGGAGCTCCGCCCGAACGACGAGATCAGGGCCCGGTCACGGGACCTCGTCGAAGGCGCCCCGTGGGGTGCCGCCCAGCTCGAACGCCTCGCCGAAGGTCACTTTTTCGACGGTATGGAGTCGTGGCTCGGATGGCTGGCAGACGACGAGCATCTCCTCGCCGACCTGCTACCCGACGACAGTGTCGTGGTGCTGGTCGATCCACGAAGGATGCGCGACCGGGCCACGGACCTCATAGCCGAGGAGGATTCCCTGGTCTCCGCCTTGGCGAACACGTGGGGGGTCGACCACGAAGGTCTTCCGCGCCTGCACCTGCCCTTCGACCGGCTTCTCGCCCGGACACGCGCTCCCACCTGGAGCGTGACCTCGGCGCCCGAGGGGCCCGACACCGAGGTGATAGCAGCCTCAGGATGGGACCCGGTCGTCGGGGGAGGCGAGCGTCTCGTCGCCCAGCTGCGGGACTTTCAGGCGGAGGGCTACCGGATCGCTGTCTGCGCCGACGGGCAGGCGAGCGGGGCGCGACTGGCGGACCTTCTATCGAACCACGGGATCGCCGTGATCGCAGGCGATCTGCCGGGACGCTCGGGGGATCTGCCGGGACGCTCGGGGGATCTGCCGGGACGCTCAGGCGATCGCCGAGCCCACGTGGTCGTGTCCGGATTCGAACGCGGGTTCTTCTCGCGTCAGTTCCGCGTCGCCGTGCTCGCCGAAAGCGACATCTCCGGGAGGAGACGGACTCACAGACGGCCCCGGCCGAGGGCCCGCAACTCGGAGACCTTCTTCGACGATCTGCGCGGCGGATCGTTAGTCGTGCACCACCAGCACGGGGTGGGCCGCTTCGCCGGGATGGTTCGCCGCTCGATCGGCGGCGTGGAGCGCGACTACCTCCTTCTCGAGTACAAAGGCGGCGACAAACTCTACGTACCCTCCGATCAGGTAGACCTTCTCCGCCCCTACAGCGGGGGTGAAAGCCCGACCCTGAACCGTCTTAACGGGGCGGAATGGCAGCGGACGAAGTCGAAGGTGCGCTCGGCGGTCCGCGAGATCGCGCAGGAGCTCGTCGTGCTCTATCAGAAGCGGATCACCTCTCCAGGCCACGCTTTCGGACCCGACACGCCGTGGCAGAGCGAAATCGAGGACGCTTTTCCCTACCAGGAGACACCGGACCAGCTGACCGCGATCGACGAGGTCAAAGCAGACATGGAACGGCCGAGCCCGATGGACCGGCTCGTGTGCGGGGATGTCGGCTTCGGCAAAACCGAGATAGCGCTGCGAGCGGCTTTCAAGGCGGTACAGGACGGGATGCAGGTCGCCGTTCTCGTGCCGACGACGCTTCTCGCTTCGCAGCACTACCAGACCTTCAGCGAGCGCTTCGCCGGGTACCCGCTCCGGGTCGAGATGCTTTCGCGGTTCCTTACCGCAGCCCAGGCGAAGGAGGTCACGGACGGCTTGGCCGCCGGAAGCGTCGACGTCGTCATCGGTACCCACAAGCTTCTCTCCGGCGACGTCAAGTTCAAGGCTCTCGGGCTGCTCGTCGTCGACGAGGAGCAGCGCTTCGGGGTTCACCACAAGGAGACGATCAAGAAGCTGCGCGCCGATGTGGACGTCCTTACCCTCACAGCGACCCCCATACCGCGTACGTTGGAGATGAGCCTCACGGGCATCCGGGACCTGACCCTGCTCCACACCCCTCCCGCGGACCGCCAGCCGATCCTCACCTACGTCGGCGAGCACGACGACCGTGCCGTGGCCGAGGCGATCCGCCGTGAGCTGCTGCGCGAAGGTCAGGTCTTCTATGTGCACAACAGGGTCTCAGACATCGACCGGGTTGCCGCTGAGCTGCGGGCGATGGTCCCCGAAGCGCGGGTCGCGATCGCTCACGGTCAGATGGACGAGGGCGCGCTCGAGAAGGTCGTGCTCGACTTCTGGGAGGGATCCTACGACGTGCTCGTCTGCACGACGATCATCGAGTCAGGTATTGACATGCCAACCGTTAACACGTTGGTCGTCGACCGGGCCGACCGGCTCGGACTCGGCCAGCTCCACCAGCTGCGCGGGCGTGTCGGACGCTCCGGACAGCGAGCGTACGCCTACCTTTTCTACCCCCCCGACCAGGTGCTTTCCGAGGAGGCCTACGAGAGGCTGAAGACGATCGGCGAGCACACCGAGCTCGGATCGGGCTTCAAGATCGCGATGCGAGACCTGGAGATCCGCGGCGCCGGGAACCTCCTCGGCGGCGACCAGTCCGGCCACATCGCAGCGGTCGGATACGACCTTTACGTGCAGATGGTCTCGGAGGCCGTAGCCGAGCTCAAAGGCGAGCCGCTCCGGGAGCCCGCGGAGATCAAGCTCGACGTGCCGGTCAGTGCGAACCTTCCGGCCGACTACGTGTCGCGCGAGGACCTGCGCCTCGAAGCTTACAGGCGCCTCGCCACAGTCACGACGCAAGGCGCGGTCGACGACATCGAGAAAGAATGGCTGGACCGCTTCGGTCCGCTTCCCGAGCCGGCGAGAGCCCTGCTGCGAATAGCGCAGCTACGCGCCGAGTGCGCCAGGGTGGGGGTGCGCGACGTGACGGTCGTCGCCGCCGGGGCCGGGCAGGGCGGCGGCTACACGGCCAGGCTCTCGCCGCTGGAGCTCAAGTTCTCCCAGACGGTCCGCCTCGGACGGCTCGCGGCGAAAGCGGTGTACAAACAGGACATCGGACAGCTCGTCGTGCCTCTCTCCAAGAGCACCGATCCCGTCGAGCACATCTCGGTGTTGCTCAGCGAGCTGTTCCCGCCGGTAGCATCGGCGTCGCCGTGACAAACTTCGACGACACCCCCACCCAAATCCCGCCGTGCGGCGCACCCCGGCTCTCGGGCAGGTCAACCGGAACCGGCCGGCGGACCGTCGCTGCTCGGACGTCGAAGCGTGCGACGGCCAGAATGCGTCTGAAGGCCAAAAGGCGTCTGAGGGCCTTCGCTCTCGCTGGCGGCGCCGTGGTCGCTACGTTAACGCTCGCTGCATGCAACACCTCGCCGTACGCGGTGAGCGTCAACGGCCACGTGTTCACGGTGTCGGCTCTCAACAACCAGCTCGCCGAGTGGACTTCCAACACCACCTACGTGACGCAGGTCGACCAGGCGAACTCGAGCGCGCAGGGCGGCACAGGGGTGGGGGTGTTCGGGACCGGCGGCCCCGGAACCTACAGCAGCGCCTTCGTCGCGAACATCATCGGCTACAACGTGAGCTTCATGGCGCTCTCGGAGCACCTCGCGGCGATCAACAAGCTTCCCGGCCAGGATGTCATCGACGCAGCCCGGGCCGTCAACGAGTCGCAGGCGAACTACTGGAGCCAGTTCCCGGCGAGCCTACGGAACTTCCTCGTCGAGGACCTCGCGTACGAGGCTTCTCTCGTCCCGTCGAACGCGACGGCGTCGGTCCTGCAGAGCACTTTCACGAAGCTGAAGCCGTACCTGTTCTCGCAGATCTGCCTGCGTGAAGCGTCAGCGACGACG
>JAKAZH010000013.1 GCA_021815935.1 Actinomycetes bacterium | reverse complement strand
TCCAGCGGGACCGCTGCCTGATCCCAGGAGCGGGCTTCCCCCCCGACTGGCAGCCGGCTCAAGACTTGGGCCGGCTCAAGACTTGGCCTCCTGGCCATCGCGCTTCCGGCCCGGGTGATTCCTCAACTTGGAGAGTCACCCGGGCATCCGGTCGTCCGGGGTGGGGGATCAGTCGAAGGGAGTTTGGTCGCTCGGGCGCTCCAGCGAACCACCGGGCGTGCCGGGTTCCCACGAGCGGGCGTCAACGATGCCTGAGTCAACGAAGCCTGGCCGACCACGGTAGGCGAAGCGGTGCACTTGGCCCGCAAGGTGGTGGCCGACGAGCTTTACGACAAGGCGGCGAACTGGGCCGAGCATGAGGCTGAGCCCGATGGCGTCGCCGACGAAGCCCGGGACGGCGATCAGAGCGCCGCCGAGAAGGACCACGAAGCCGTCCATTATCTCAGCGGTCGGCATTCCGCCCTCCGCCAGGCGCTGCTGTGTATGGGCGATCACTCCGAGTCCAACCCGGCGGACTATGGCCGGACCAAGGGCACTCACGCCGAAGAGCAACAGGAGTGCCCACAGGACTCCGATCTGATCCGCAACAGCGACGAACGCGCCGATCTCACAAGCGAGGAAGACGACCGCTCCTACCAAGATCACACTTCAGGGTACTGTGGAAAAAGGTCGAACTCCGACGCGGAGGTGTCGAATGTCCATAGAACCCGCCCGACGCAGTCACCCCATGGTCAAGGCCGCGGTTGCGGGCACTGCGATCCTGGTTGTGGCCTTATTCGCACTTTCGGCGGTGGACGCCGTGGTCGGCGTCTTTTGGACCGTCATCAAGTTGACCCTTCTCGTGATAGTCGTCGGAGGTGTGGCTCGTCTCTTGTGGGGCAGGGCACGCCGCGGTTAGGGACAGGGGTATCGTCGCCTACCGGTATGACAGAGGGCCCGGGTTAGACGCTTTGTCCGGAGTCGTCGGAGCAGGGAGTCCCGGCCCTATTACAGGAGAAGCCCCGGCCGTTGGACCGGGGCTTCTATCTGCGTTGTTTCGAAGAAGAACAACTTGGGCGGAGGGAGTGGGATTTGAACCCACGGTGCCCACTGGACACAACGGTTTTCGAGACCGTCCGATTCGGCCGCTCTCGCACCCCTCCGGACGGGTGAAAGCATATGACCTGCGCGTCGACTTGTCCACGAGGCCAGGGTTCGGATGTGTCATTGTCGCGAAGTTCTCGCGACACCGCCGTTGCTCGTAGCCGCGTGTGACGTCCTGTGCTGAACCGACGCCGGCCGGTCAGGAACGGATGGGTCCTGCGCTGCGCTAAGCTGGATATCGGCGATGGAGTTCGCCTTTAACCGCCTGCCGGGCTGATGACTCCTATCCATCGAATCGTTCAGCCCGGAAAGTCGAAATGCGATTGCCGTTATCCTCAAGCCCAAGGACGGACGGCCCCGGCGGTTCGGCCGGATCGAACTAGGGCTCCGCAAAGCGATGACAAGAGGGGAAGCCCGCCATCGGGAGACGTCGAGGCGACGCGGGTTCGCCTGGCCCCGGCCGGAGATCTTGGTGGCGGTTGCCACAGGTGAAGCGTTCGGCGCCGGACTCCGCTACGAGGTGGCGCTTACCTTGCCCACACGTCCGGGGACATTCCCGGTGTCGACGTTTGTGATCAACATCAGCGGCAGTTTCGCTCTCGGAGTGCTTCTCTGCTTCCTCGCGGAGCGCTGGCGTCCGAGCAAGTACCCGCGCCCGCTAGTGGGCAGTGGCGTCATCGGGGCCTATACGACTTGGTCGACGTTCATGGTGGAGGCAGACCAACTCTTCCAGCACGGGCACGCCTTGACGGGCGCCGCATACTTGGCCGGGTCGCTTTTTGCCGGTCTGGCTGCCGTGTGGGCAGGGGTCGCCACCGCGAGGATCCGGTGGGGCCGCGTTGGTGGCCAGCCGATACGGGAGTCTCAGCGAACCGAGCGCCGCAGCGCGGCGCCGCCTGCCCTCGCATCGTCGCATTCAGACCTATCAACGCTACCCGAGCCGGCACCAGTCGGTGTCGCCGAGAGTCACGAGCGTCTCAGTATCCTGATGACAGAAGCGGACCGCCACGGTCACGTCCCGTTGTACGTGGAACTGGTTGAAAGGGCACGTCGAGCGGGACTCGCGGGAGCGACTGCTATAGCCGGGGAGCAGGGCCTCAGGCACTTGAGCCGCCCTCATGCCCGCCATATCCTTCGGGTCGCCGATGATATCCCGATAGAGGTGATGGTGATCGACACCGCTCAACGAATCGACGACTTCCTCCTCGAGATAGGGGACCTCGTGGCGGGGCGGGTGGTGGTACGTCGCGGCGTTCAGGTCGTTTCGGATGGGTCGCCGGCCCGGAAGGCGAGGAAGCCATGATCACCCTGCTGGAGGTTGGCCTTGGTGGTCTCATCGGAGCCCCTACCCGCTACGTTGTGGACCAGTACGTCACTTGGCGGACTGAGGGTGCGTTTCCGTGGGGGACCTTCTTTATTAATGCCGGCGGAGCGTTGCTGCTCGGGTTGATTGCCGGACTCGTCGCGTACCACCATCTCGGATCAGTTCCAGTCGCCGTCGTGGGCACCGGTTTCTGCGGTGCTTACACCACTTTCTCCACCTTCACCTTCGAGACGATCCGCCTTGTCGAGGAGGGCGAGATAAGGCCTGCAATCGCCAACGTGGCGGGTTCACTTGTCGTCGGCCTCGTCGGGGCAGCGGCCGGTATAGCCGTGGCAGCGCTGATCTAGAATCCGATGCCATCAAAGCAAAGCTGATTTGCGTCTACATATCGGAGGGGGATCGCTTCGAGCACCGTTCGCTTGCAGATGCCATAGTTGACGTCGCCAGAAGTCACGGCGCCGCCGGCGCCGCTGTCATCCGGGCGATCGAAGGTTTCGGGCACTCTGGCAGAATCGAAACCACCCGTCTCGTGTCGTCGTCGGACGGTCTTCCTGTCATTGTCCAGGTCCTCGACGAGGCCGGACGCATCGACGCCGTCCTGGCCCGGATCAAGGCAATGGTCCGAGAAGGGCTCGTCACGGTGGAGGACGTGGAACTGCACGACGGTCGAGTCGAGTAGCCCGAGTAGATCGTTAGACAACGTTAGGCGCTCATCCCCGACGGCACCGCCTCCACGCTCGCTGGCACTGAGGGAAAGCGGCGGGCTAGCGTCTGGGCCATGGGTTCGTCGTATGAAAAAGGGGCGCTGGAGGTCGCCGACGGCGTGTGGGCTTACCTTCAGCCGGACGGAAGCTGGGGATGGTCCAACGCCGGCCTGGTGCACGGGTCAGAGGGTTCGCTTCTTGTAGACACGCTTTTCGACCTGAAACTGACAACGGAAATGCTCGCTGAGTTGCGAAGAGTAGCTACCGCGGGCGCCCCGATCACGACGGTTGTCAACACTCACGCCAACGGCGATCACTGCTACGGGAATGCACTCCTCGGCGAAGCGCAGATCATAGCGTCCACAGCTTGCGCCGAGGAGATGGCGAAGTCGCCGCCCTCCGAGCTCGCCGAGATGATGGCACAGGCCTCCGAGATGGGCGCCACCGGGCGCTTTTTGGAGCGGATCTTCGGTGCTTTCGACTTCGAGGGCATCGAGCCTGTCGCTCCGAGCACGACCTTCGACGGAGAGCTAGAGCTTCACGTCGGGGAGCGCCGGGTCCGCTTGATGGAAGTCGGCCCGGCGCACACCGGGGGGGACGTCGTCGTGTACCTGCCCGACGAGCGGGTTGTGTTCACCGGCGACATCGTCTTCCACGGCGGTCACCCGATCGTTTGGGCAGGGCCAGTTGCCAATTGGATCGATGCGTGCAAGACGCTTGCGGCGCTCAACGTGTCGGTGATCGTCCCCGGCCACGGCCCATTGGCCGGTCCCTCAGTGCTAGACGACCTTGTCGGCTACTTCGAGTGGTTGACTTCCGAGGCGTCGGACCGTTTTCACGCCGGGATGAGCGCGCCTGACGCGGCCGCCGACATCGGTACGGGGCCGTATTCCGGGTGGACCGACGCCGAGCGAATGGCGGTCAATGTACGTGCGGTCTACCGGGATCTTGGTGCAAGCCTGGACATGCGTCGTGGAAACGGAGGTTCAGTCTTCGACGCGATGGCCAGCCTGTACTGGCGGGCGAACAGCTGAGACGCCGGCAGGCGGGGAGGACTCGACTGGAAGCTAGCGTCAGGGGGATGGGTGACGACAAGCAAGGTCAGCAAATATCTCCGGACGGCGTAGCCGACACGTTCCACGAGGCGGCAGGCTCGAAGCGGCCGGCACTATGGTGGCAGGACGCAGTGATGTATCAAGTCTACCTGCGTAGCTTTGTCGACACGACCGGCGACGGGGTGGGGGACCTTCCCGGGGTGCAGTCGCGCCTCGAATACATCCGGGGTCTCGGTGTCGACGGAATCTGGATCAATCCTTTCTACAGGTCACCACAAGAAGACGGCGGTTACGACGTGGCCGACTATTTCGACGTTGACCCCATTTTCGGCGACATCGAGGATTTCGACGGACTGCTGAGCGAGGCCCACGCTATGGGAATGCGAGTCCTCATCGATTTGGTCCCCAATCACACCTCGTCGGCGCACGAGTGGTTCCAGGCAGCGCTCTATGGCCGACCGGGCAGCAGGGAGCGAGATAGATACATTTTTCGGCGGGGGTCGGGGCCTGCCGGCGTCGACCCGCCCAACAACTGGCGAAGCGTGTTCGGTGGACCCGCGTGGAGCAGAGTATCCGACGTGCTCCAAACGACCGGTGGTGCGCGCGGTGAAGCTGGCGAACCTGTCGCCGACCTGGCCGTTACCGTAACCACGGGATCCGATAGCGACTGGTACCTCCACCTATTCGCTCCAGGCCAACCCGACCTCAACTGGCAAAGCGAAGAGGTGAGGGAATACTTCGACGAAGTCCTCCGCTTCTGGTTGGAGCGAGGAGTCGACGGGTTTCGCATAGACGTCGCCCACGGGATGGTCAAACACCCGGACCTGCCCGACCTCGACGAGACTCCTGCGCCACCAAACGACGCGCAGCTACCAGAAAGTGACAGTCCAACTGGTGACGATCCCGGCGGTGCGAGTCCGGGCGGTGACAGTCCGGGCGGTGACAGTCCGGGCGGTGCGAGTCCGGGCGGTGCGAGTCCGGGCGGTGACAGTCCCGGCAGCGCTATCGCCGACGGCGATCACCCTTACTGGGACCGCGACGCGGTGCACGACATCTACCGACGCTGGCGAAAGGTGTTGGACGGCTATCCCGGGGAGCGGGTGTTCCTCGCCGAGGCGTGGGTGAAAAGCCCGGCACGCCTGGCGCGTTATCTGCGGCCCGATGAGCTTCACATGGCGTTCAATTTCGACTTCCTCAAATGCGATTGGGACGCTGACTCTTTCCGCGAGACAATTTCGTCGACGCTGGCGAACCTAGCGGAGGTCACGGCTATCCCGACATGGGTACTGTCGAACCACGACGTCGTGCGCCACCCAACCAGATACGGAGGAGGCGAAGTCGGTGTCGAGCGGGCGCGTGCCGCGCTCCTGCTCATGCTGGCGCTTCCCGGGGCGGCTTTCCTTTACCAGGGCGAAGAGCTCGGCCTGCCCGAAGTACTTGATCTGCCCGACGAGGTTCTTCAGGACCCGACTTTCGTGCGGACCGGCGGCAAGGTCCGAGGTAGGGACGGCTGCCGGGTGCCGTTGCCATGGAACGAGCGTGGGCCGTCATTCGGATTCTCTACGGTCGAAGCCTGGCTGCCACAGCCCTACTCGTGGGCGGAGCTTTCGGTCGACGCGGAGGGCTCCGACGAGGAATCGACGCTCAACCTGTACCGCCGGGCCATCGGCGAGCGAGCAAAGCTCGACGCCCTTCGAAGCGACACCGGACTCGAGTGGCTGGACGGGCCCCCTTGCGTGGTTGCCTTCACGAGGGGTGGTCGATTCTGCTGCGTCGTCAACTGTTCAGACGACCCGCAGGAGATCCCGTCCGCGGCGCTCGCTGTCGGCCCTGTCGTCGTCACGAGCTTCGAGGTTGGAAGCGCCTCTGCGCCGGGCGCATGTGCGGGCGACGAGGACGCCGGGACGCTGATACCCGGGAATGCCGCCCTGTGGTTCGCCGCGCCCGCAGGCTCAGCGCCTTGACGCAAAGAACTCCGAGAGCATCGTGGAGCACTCGTCGGCTAACACTCCGCTGCGCACCTCGACCTCGTGGTTGAGGCGCGGGTCGACGCACAGATTGTAAAGCGATCCGCAGGAGCCAGCCTTCGGGTCAGGCGCGCCGAAGACCACACGGCGGACGCGTGCCGCGACGAGCGCCCCCGCGCACATCGGGCACGGCTCCAAGGTGACATAGAGCGTCGCCCCGGTAAGTCTCCAGCCCCCGAGCTTCACTGAGGCCTCGCGCAGGGCGAGGATTTCGGCGTGTGCAGTCGGATCACCCAGCTCTTCACGTCGGTTCGCGGCGACTGCGAGGATGCGGGCCCCGTCGATGTCGCTCCCCCCTGAAATCCGCTCCGGATCGCTGGCGGCGACCGCGGTCCGGGCTACTACCGCCCCGACGGGCACCTCGCCCCGCGCTGCGGCTTCACGCGCTGCCGTGATGGCGTGGCGCATGAATTCCTCGTCGTCGAGGGGAGCGTGTGAAGTGGATCGCATCAGCGACAAGTTAGTTGCATCGAGCTGAGTCGGCGTTAACGGTCACCCGTTTCCCTAGCAACCGATTAAGGTCGGCGCCCACCGAAGATCGCGTTGTCGAGGTCTTTCCAATATACGTCCACCGCTTCGAATCCAGCTTCCTCCAGCCAGCGCAGTTGCGGTTCGAGCGGGGCGATGTAGCGGATGTGGTTCTCCCAGCGCTTGAGCTGTTCAAGGGTGCGATTCGCCCGGGTTGCCGCTGCGGATGGGTCTCGGCAGTCCGCGGCTCTCTGCCAGGCGTCGGCGATCTCGGGCGACGTGGCACCGACCGGGTCGTAGTTGAGGTACCAGCCGCCGGGCGCCAGATGGCTGCATATCTCAGAAAAGAGCTGTCGTTTGCGCATGTCGGGCACGTGATGCACGCACAGCGAACTGATGACGGCGTCGGCGGGAGCTGGAAGGTCCGCGGGCCAGCCCGGTTGCTCCAAGTCCATCGTCACGTAGCGGTAGCGGCCTTCGTAGCGAGCCAGCGCTGAGGCTCCTTCCGACATCATCTGCGGGGAGAAGTCGGCGAGCACCGCTTGCGCATTGGCGAAGCGGTCGAGGACAGCTCGGCTCGCCGCCCCTGTACCGGCGCCGAGGTCGACGAACGTGAAACGGTCACTTTCCGCGAAAGGGAGAAGTTCGACCATCACCTGGCGATGCACGCTTCGGGTGCGTTCGCGCTCCGCGGAGGTTGCTACCCAGTCGGCGACCTGACGTTCGTCTGTCCAGATGGCTGCGTTGTTCTCTGCCGAGCCGTGCTCACCTCGACTGTGCCCGCTTGTCGCGTGCTTGGCCGGATCGTGTTCCGCTGACATCCCCGTGACTGTAGCGGTCAGGCGAGAATTCGCATCGGCAGGCTCCGGGGGCCTCGAACCTGGCCTTTCGACCAGGTCACCGAATCAGGATCGGAAAGCTCGAAATCGGGATATCGGGCCATCCACTCCTCCAAGGCAACCCTAAGTTCCATTCTCGCAAGGTTGGAGCCGAGGCATCGGTGTATCCCGAGCCCGAACGCCGAGTGGCGGTTCTCCTGACGGTCGAGGATGACCCGGTCGGCGTCGGGGAACACCTTCTCGTCACGATTCGCTGAAGGAAACGGCAGGAGAAGCCAGTCGTCCTTGTGAAGGCGCTCCCCGTTGAAGTCGAAGTCGTCGATGACAAGGCGCGCCATGGTCACCGGTGCGTAAGCGCGTAGCAACTCCTCGATAGCTGTCGGCCACAGCGACACGTCCGCGGCGAGAGCGCGCCGGTCGTCGGGGTGGTTGGCTAGATGCCACAGGGACGCGCCGATGGCCGACCAAGTGGTGTCGATCCCGGCGACCATCAACAGGATCATCGTCCCACGTACGTGTTCGATGGCGAGCTTGTTCCCATCGATCTCAGCATCGAGCAGGAACGAAGTGAGGTCGTCGCGTGGGTGGACCCGGTGCGCCTCGATCTGCTTGTTGAGGTAGGTCTCGATCTCTCCTTGCATGAACATGTCGAGGCGCTCCTCGCCGGGCATGTCCACTTTCTCGAGAACCTGGGTGATGAACTGACGGAAGATGTCGGCATCCTCGAGCGGGAACCCGAGCATTCCCACTATGACGCCGACCGGGATGTGGCGCGAGTAGTCGTCTGCAGCGTCGAACTGCGACCTGCCTGACGTCGAGTCGAGAAGCTCACGGCAGAGTTTGCGGACCATCGGTTCGAGGGCGGCGATCTTTCTCGGCGCAAACGCCGGGAGGAGCATCCGGCGGGCGATCGCGTGGAACGGCGGGTCGGACGTTATCGGCGGGGCGACACCGATCGGCGCAGGCAGGTCCAGCTCGCCTGGGCGCAGATTGTCCACGACGACAGCCCGCGACGTGAAGTGGACCGTGTCGTAGGCCACCTCGGAGACCAGCTCGTGGGTGCTCGGAAACCAGGTACCGCCGTAACGATCGCTGTGAGCTATCGGGCAGCGTGCGCGCAGGTCCCTCCAGATCGGGTAGGGGTCGCGCACCCAGGTAGGGTCGGTGTGGTCGAAATCCGTCTCCCAGCTCTGCACCGGGGCCTGCCGTCCGCTCATTGCCCCACCTCCGTGATGGTGATCGCGTACTCAGGACAGTTCGCAGCCGCGCTCCGTGCCTTCGTGGCGAGATCCTCGTCTACAACGCCGTCTCCGATTACGACAGCGTTGCCCAGCTCGTCCACATCGAAGACCTCGGGTGCGATGGCAAAGCACCGGTTGTGCCCCTGACAGCGGTCCGCATCCACGGCCACTTGCAGCTTGCTTGAGGTCATGGGGCTGAGTTCTCGGGGGTCATCAAGCGGCTCCTTGCACCATTGCGTGTGCCTTCCGACGCACTAACTTAACACCATTTATTTGTCACTTCGTCAAGGGCGCTCGTCACGCCCTTTCGGGCGTCCGCGGACGCCCGAAAGCCGCTGGACCCTCGCCGTCCCGCCCGCGACCGTCACAAATGGTCAGGATCTTCAAGACAGAAAAGTTTGGTACCAAAAAGTGCGTTTTCTAAGCGAGGGCTGGTACCCGATCTTTTGGGAAAGAAGATCGGGTACCAAAAAGTGCGAAAAAACGCTTCAAATGGTCAAGCTCTTACCGGCCCGCGAAGATCCTGACCAATTCGAACAACTCTTGCGACCGCCGAACGGTCATCCCGCCGGCCCACCCGGCAGCCCCGCCCCCACCCGGGCATCCCGCCGGCCCACCCGGCAGCCCCGCCCCCACCCGGGCACCCGGCGGCCCACCCGGCGGCCCACCCGGGAAGGTCAGCCGGTGTTGCGGAGCCCCGCCGCGATGCCGTTCACGCAGAGAAGCAGGGCGCGTTGCACGTCCGGGTCGTCTCCAGCCCCACCGCGCTGCGCGGCACGAACACGTCGAAGTAGCGACAGCTGCAGGTCGTGGATGGGCGTCAGGTACGAGTCTCGGACAGCCAGGGTCCGTCGCAGCACTGGGGCCCGTTCGAGCAGCTGGTCCTGACCGGTGACCTCCAAAAGCGCTTTCACGGTCGCCGCATACTCGGCCTCGATCATCTCGAAGAGGTGCCAGGTATCCGTGGGGGCCAGGCTCTCCACGTAGCGCCGCGCTATACCAAGATCGGTCTTGACCAGTGTCATCTCGACATTGGAGAGAAAGTTGGAGAAGAACGCCCAGCCGTCGCGCATCTCGTCGATCGCGCCTGACAGGCCGGCCTGCCTTGCGGCCTCGAGGCCTGAGCCGACTCCGTACCAGCCCGGCACGATCTGGCGGGATTGGGTCCAGCCGAACACCCAAGGGATGGCCCGCAGCCCGTCGATGCCGGCCGAGCCGTCGGGCCGCCGGGACGGCCGCGATCCCAGGTGCAGCGCGCCGAGCTGGTCGACTGGCGTCGACGCCGTGAAGTACTCGGCGAGCTTCGGGTCCCCGATGAGATTCGTGTACGCCTCGAACGCCGCCGCCGACACGGTGTCCATGACCGGGGCCCAGCGCGACAGTTCGCCGTGGCGGAGTCGCGGGGAGCTGTGCAGCGCGGCCGCCCCGAGGGTGGACGCGAGCATCAACTCGAGGTTCTCCCTGGCTAGCGCCGCGAGCGAGTACTTGTCTGAGATGACCTCGCCCTGCTCGGTTATCTTCACCGAACCGCTGATGCTGCCCGGTGGAAGGGCCATGATCGCGTCGTGGGTGGGACCCCCGCCTCGCCCGACTGTGCCGCCTCTCCCATGGAAGAACACGACCCGCACGCCGTGCGATGCCGCCACCTCGAGCACTGCCCGCTGCGCCTTGTGGATCTCCCACTGCGACGTGGTTATCCCGGCCTGCTTGTTGGAGTCGCTGTAGCCGAGCATCACCTCCTGCACGTCACCCCTGCTAGCGACGATCGATCGGTACGAAGCCGAGCCGAGCATTTCGGAGACGATGCCGGCAGCGCTGCGCAGCTCCTCCACGGTTTCAAGAAGCGGGACAAGGCCGACTTTAGCCACGCCCGCAGCGGTGTCGATGAGACCAGCCTCCTTCGCCAAGACGGCTGCGGCAAGGACGTCGTCGGCACCCTTGGTCATCGACACTATGTACGTCTCGGCGGCTTTCGGTCCGAGAAGTTCCTGTGTGGTGGCGATCGCCTCGAACGCCCCGAACACCCGCGAGGTCGCCGGGCCCAGCGGAAGCGGCTTTGAGGCGAGGGGCCGTCGGTTGTCGAGCTCGGCGCTGAGGAGACGAAAGCGGCCTGGGCGATCCAGCTCACGGTAGGGCTGGCCGAGGCGTGTGTACAGCTCGGCGAGGACGTGATGATGTGCGTCGGAGTGCTCACGGATGTCGAGCGCTGCCAGATGCAATCCCCAGCACGCGATGCTCCGCGCGGGCCCGTCGAGGACGGCCGCTATCAAAGCGCCGCCGTTGGCGTGAAGCGAGTCGCGCATGAGGGCCATGTCGACTAGGACGCCACCCCCGTCGAGGTAGTCCCGGCCTTCTGCGTGGGCAGAGCCGGATTGCACCCGCCGCGCTGTGTTGCGCAGCTTCTGGCTTATGCAAATGCATTTGAGGCGGTACGGTTCCTCGGCGTTCAGCCGCAGGTAACGCTGCTCGATCTCCGGCAGGGCCTCGAGGTCGGCGGCAATCGATTCGAGCAGTTCCGTTGACACGTCCTGGAGTCGTGTGGACATTGCGAGCTGGCCCCGCAGACCATCGATGGTGGCCACGGCAAGGTTGACGGCGTGGGTGTGCTGGAGGCGGACCACGTCGAGAGTGATTTCGGGGGTCACGTTCGGGTTGCCGTCGCGGTCCCCGCCGATCCACGATCCGAATCGAAGCGGGGTCGACCAGGGGTCGAAGCCTCGACCTCCGATCGTCGAGTGCCATTCGTCGAGCACCTCCGACACGGCGCCCCTTGCGAGCTCGTCGAAGTAGAACACGGCGTTGCGGGCCTCGTCTAGAGGGTCGGGCTGAACGACTCGCAGGTCGTCGGTGAGCCAGAGCACCTCGACCGCCCTTGCCAGCTTTGCGTCAACTTCTCCGTCGGGGTCGCACGCGAGGAGCTCTGCTATCTGAGCGAGCTGCACCAGCTTTGTGCGTCTTGCGGCCTCGGTGGGATGTGCGGTGAAAACGGGCCGCAGGTCGAC
The DNA here is from genome assembly GCA_021815935.1 of Actinomycetes bacterium. The sequence goes on along the minus strand of JAKAZH010000013.1, from coordinate 5,818 downwards.
CGCGCACGCGATATCCCGCAGGTCGTCGTCGGTGAGGCCTTCACTTCGGGCAACCTCGACGATCTCGGCGAGCCAGCCGCTGCGGGTGGTGCGGGACCGGTGCACCTGCTCGGTGACGTTGGCCAGGTGGAAGTACGAGTTGAAAGCTCTGACCAGCCGGGTGGCCGAAGCCACGTCGAGGCGGTCGAGGAGCCCGGCGGTGCTGTCACGGTCCTCGCGGCTGCCGGATCGCACCTTCTCCACCAGTTCGAGAACCTCAGGGCCCTCTTGGCGGGTGAGGGTGTCGCCGAGCATTCCAACGATCCTTCGAATGTCGGCCCGCAGGGCGGTGTCGTCGACTTGGGGGATCTGCATGGGTCTATCTTTGTTCGTGTTGACACCTACCCCGCGCCGACGTGTCGACCGCCATAGCGCGCTGTCGGAGGCCCTGGCTTCCTGGTTGGTGTACATGGGCGCAGCGAAACCGTCCCCGGCGACCGTCGCGGCCTACCGCCGAGACGTCGAAGGTGTGGGCGGGCGTCTGGCAGCCCTCGAGGGTAAAGGGACCTTCGACGACGTCGTGGTGTCGGACCTCGACCGGAGTTCGCTTCGGGCAGCTTTCTCCTCCTGGGCGTCGGATCACTCCGCATCGTCGGTGCGCCGCGCGCACGCTGCCTGGACTGGGCTACTGCGCTTCTTGGTGAGCGAGGCGGTCGTCGAAAGCAACCCCATGGATGGCGTCGCCAAGCCGAAGGCGCCGGTGACGTTGCCTCGCTCCATCCGGGCGCCGGACGCAGTGACCCGACTGCTGCGCGCAGCGTCGGAGCCGGACCCGACGGGCCGCTCGCCGTGGCCGGCGCGGGATCTCGCGCTTGTAGCCACCTTTTGTGTGACTGGAGTGCGCGAGGCGGAAGCCGCCGGCTTGTCGCTCGGCTCGCTCGCCGGAGAGCGCGGAGCGCGTCGACTGGAAGTGGTCGGTAAAGGGTCGAAGATGCGGGCGGTGCCGGTCGACCCGGCGCTCGACGCCGTGCTCGAAACGTACCTGGAGGAGCGCAAGGAACGCTTCCCCGAGCAGGCCTTGAGCCATCCCGCCGCACCGCTGTTCGTCGATGCCCGCGCTCGACGGATGAGCGTCCACCAGATCCACTACCTCGTTTGCAAGCTGTACGTGCGGGCGGGGATCAGGGCCTCCGTACCCGCCGGTGCAATGGTGCACGCGCTTCGCCACACCTTCGCAACTGCAGCCCTCGAGGCGGGAGCGGACGTCGTCGAGCTGCAGGAGCTTCTCGGCCACTCGAGCCTGGAAACCACCCGGCGCTACTTGTCGGCTACAGCGCAGGGTCTACGTCATGTGATAGCAGCGCACCCGAGCCAGGCGGCGCTCCGGGACTTGGGAAAGCCCCGGGACCTGGGAAAGCCCCGGGACCTGGGAAAAAGGTCAGCCGGGGTCACCGACGGGCGCGAATCCGGTCGGTCCGGGGACGCCGCCGGAGTCGGTGAGCGGCCCGCCGGGTAGCGACACCACCATTCGGGTCCCACCCGCGGGCCCTGTCGGCGACTCCGCGCGAATCCGGCCGCCCATCGCCGACACGAGCTCAGCGACGATCGTAAGGCCCAACCCCGACCCGATAGGACGGTCAGGGCCGGGGCGCGACGCGAAGAGGCGCTTGAACACACGCCCGATTGCTTCCTGCGGGATCCCGGGCCCGTCGTCGGAAACCGAGAACTCCACCCATCCGCCCCAACCTTCGGCGGGCCGCCCGTTGCCTTCACCGGCGCCGCGCCCGGGGGGCGACGTTGTGACTTCCACGGACGTGGCAGCGTATCGCAGGGCGTTCTCGATCAGGTTCGACGTGACCTGCGCCAGGCGGTCGGCGTCGGCGACGGCGGTCAGGGGGGTCGGATGGGTGTCGACGAGCAGCTCCAAGCCGAGCTCGGCTGCGGCCGGAGTGAAAGCGACAGCTGACGCCGAGACGACGGCCGCCAGGTCCACCACAGCGGTTTCGAGAGTGAAACGTCTGGCCTGCAGAGTGGCGAGGGCGAGAAGGTCCGCCACGAGGCGCTCCAAGCGGCGTGCCTGGCCTGCAATCACCCCCGCGGCGGCAACGACATCCCCTGTGGCGCCGTCTTGGATTGCTTCCGCGAAACCTCGGATCGACGTCAGAGGGGTTCGAAGGTCGTGCGACACCGACTGCAGGAAGCGACGCTCGTCTGCGCGTACACGGCCGAGACCCTCCGCCATTACATTTACCGAAGTCGCGAGCTCGGCGAGTTCTGGATCGCGCTGGTTGTGGGGAGGCAAAGTAACCCTGGCGTCGAGGTCGCCGGCCGCGATCCGACTCGTCACCAGCTGTGTCGCCCTGATCGGCGCTACGAAACGCCGGCCGAGCCGATGAGCGACGACCCCTGCCACGACAAGGATCACAAGCGACGAGACCACGAACCACACTCCCGCCGTCGACCAGGCGCTCGGTGGCGTGCGGGTAAGGACCACCACCTGGACGACTTGGCGGACCTGGCCGAGGATAAGGATCGACGCCTTGTAGGGGACTGCCGCGAACACGATCCCGCCGCCCGTCTCTCCGGAGACTGTACGAAGCTGGTAGAGCGCCGCGACGTCGAGGCTTGAGACCGTTATCCCAGGTGGGAGTGTCGGCTTGACCCGGGGCGTGACCGGGTCGAAGACCTTCCCATCGGCAAGCACGGCGACGACCGCAGAGCCGTCGAGGCGGAACGGGGAGCGAAGGGCGAGGAGGAGGGAGCGCAAAGCCCTAGCGGGGTCTGTGCTGTTCGCGTTCCGGGCCTCTTGCTGCACGCCTGCGGCCAGGCCGACGCCCTCCCGCACGAGTTCGTCTCGGGTCTGGATCGTGTTGGAACGCGCCACAAGATACAGGGTCACCAAACCCGAGATGAGCAGGGTCGCTACGACCATTAGCACCATTGCTGCGGTCAGCCGTCGTCGCATCGTCTGATCCCTGACCTACTCCAGCCGGTACCCGACTCCCCAGACGGTGCTGAGTGCCAGGTCGGGACCGAACTTCTTTCGAAGTTGGCCTACGTGGACGTCGACGGTACGGTCGTCGCCGTACCAGTCCGGGCCCCAGACCCCGTCGAGGAGCTGCCGCCGTGAGAGCGCAAGCCCCCGATTGGTGGCGAGGTAGGCGAGCAGGTCGAATTCCCTTGTCGCTAGGGGAACAGCGTTACCGCCGAGCAGCGCCTCGCGCCTGCCCGTGTCCACCGTGATGGAGCCGACGGTGAGGACCGCCGTACCGGCAGGTTTGGTCGCACCGGCGCGCCTGATTATCGCCTTCACTCTTGCAGCCAGCTCCCGGGGCGAGAACGGCTTGGTCACATAGTCGTCGGCGCCGAGCTCGAATCCGAGGACCCGGTCGATCTCCTCGTCGCGCGCTGTGAGCAGAAGCACCGCTATGGTCCCCTCCGCGCGGATCCGACGGCACACCTCGAAGCCGTCCATGCCCCCGGGAAGACCGACGTCCAACACGACAAGCCCCGGTCGCTCGCGCTTGACCGCCGCGAGACCCCGCTCCCCGTCGGGCGCCGCCACGACCCGGTGGCCGTCCCTGCGCAGGTACATGCAGATCAGCTCCGATATGTTCGGGTCGTCCTCAACCACCACAATCGTCGTCTGGTCGTTGTGCATCGCCAGCAGAGTCTGCCACGCGGAGCCCGTTTCATGAGGTAGCCGATGGGTGCGGGGCACCGAGGGCCGGCCAGTCGCGCTCAGCGACGCCAGACCACCGACTCCCACGCACGAAGCGTCACAAGCGGTCCACCTCGCGGCGGGTCTGCCATGTTGGAGATCACGACTGTAGCGTCGGACCAGCCTTCGTCGACGGGGATCTCGGCGTGTTGAACCGCAGTGGAGAAGTTGGCTGCGACGAGAAGCTGCCCGTCGCGGCTTGTGCGGGTGAAGCACCACAGGTTCGGGTGCTCCCCGAGCAGCAGCGTGAAGTCGCCGTCGGTGACGACCGGGTCGGCGTGTCGAAGCTCGATCAGGCGGATGTAGTGCGACATGACAGAGTCCGGATCCTCCGACTGCGCCGCCACGTTGACCTCGGAGAAGTCGGGGTTGACCATGATCCAAGGCTCCACAGTGCTGAAACCGCCGGTGGGCGAGCTGTCCCACTGCATAGGCGTGCGGCCCTGGTCGCGGCTGCGTTCGAACATCGCGGCTTCGAGCGCCGCCATGTCGGTATCGCCCTTCGCCTCTTCGATCGCGTAGAAGTTGAGGACCTCGACGTCTCGGAAGTCGTCGATCGAAGAGAAAGGCGCGTTCGCCATCCCTATCTCCTCGCCCTGATAGATGTACGGGGTGCCGCGATGTAGGTGCAAGACTGTGGCGAGGGTCTTGGCTGAAGCGACGCGGTGCGCGCCGTCGTCGCCGAAACGTGACAGCGAGCGCGGCTGGTCGTGATTGCCGAGGTACAGCGAGTTCCACACTTTGCCGCCGCAGCCCTCCTGCCAGGAAGCCATGACAGCCTTGAGCCGGGGAAGCTCCAGTGGTATCCGGTCATAGCGGTGTGCGGCGAAGTCGACCATCACATGCTCGAAGGAGAACACCATGTCCAGCTCCCGACGGTCGGGATCGCAGAAAAGCGCGGCGTCCTCGACCGTCACTCTCGGGGTTTCCCCCACGCTCAGCACATGCCCCGGCCTGCTGGCGAACACCTCGCGGTTCATCTCCTGGATGAACTCATGCGTGCGGGGACGGCTCAGGTAGTAACGGTCCCCCGGGCCGTAAAGCGAGCCGGGTGCAGGCGCCACGTCCGGCATGTCGGGGTGCTTGCTCAGCATGCTGATCACGTCCATGCGGAACCCGTCGACGCCACGGTCGAGCCACCAGTGCATCATCGAGTAGACCTCGGCTCGCAGTTCGGTATTCTCCCAGTTGAGATCCGGCTGCTTCTTGGAAAAAAGGTGAAGATAGTACTGCCCTGTCGTCTCGTCCCACTCCCACGCCGAACCCGAGAAACGCGAAGCCCAATTGTTCGGCTCCGATCCCGGGCGCCCGCCGACGCACCCGGGACGGGGGTCCCTCCAGTAGTACCAGTCGCGTTTGGGATCGTCGCGCGACGATCTCGAAGCAATGAACCAAGGGTGCTCGTCGGAACTGTGATTGACGACGAGGTCCATCATCAGCCGGATGGAGCGCGAATGTAGCGCATCCACCAGATCATCCAGGTCACTCAAAGTGCCAAAACTTGGGTCTATGTCGTAGTAGTCGCTGATGTCGTAGCCGTTGTCGTCCATTGGCGAGCGGTAGACGGGTGACATCCAAACGAAGTCAACTCCGAGACGTTCGAGGTGATCGACGTGGCGGAGCACGCCCGCCAGGTCCCCGATCCCGTCTGCGTTGGAGTCGGCGAAGCTTCGCGGGTAGATCTGGTATCCGACGTAGCGGTGCCAATCTTCGGAGTGCGGATCGATCGTCAAAGTGTTTCCCCCTGAGAACCCTCAATAGATGTTGCTACGACCGGCGCCCGCTACTTCTCGGCGTTCGCAGTCGCCGAAACCTTAGCTTTCAGCTGACGGGTCGGTTCAACTCGTCGAGGTACCTCCGCCGGAGCGACCCGTCGATGAACGCCGCATGGAAGGAGTTGCGTGCGAGTCTTCGCAAAGTCTCGTCGTCGAAGCCCAGCCCATTTGCGACAGCTGAAAAGTTCGCTGCGACGTACCCGCCGAAGTAGGCGGGATCGTCGGAGTTCACCGTGACGGCGAGACCGGCGTCGAGCATCCCCGTGATCGGATGCTCCTCGATCCGATCCACGACTTTCAGCCGGACATTCGAGAGGGGACAGACGGTGAGCGGGATTTGGTC
>JAKAZH010000216.1 GCA_021815935.1 Actinomycetes bacterium | reverse complement strand
CAGTGAATCAAACAAAGGAGGATCGTCGTGGACTTTGCCCTAAACGCCGAGCAACAACAATTCCGAGACGCCTTGCGCCGTTTCGTGGACAAAGAGATCGTGCCGGTGGCCACAGAATGGGAACATTCAGGGCGCTACCCGACGGAGATCGTGGCACGGATGAGCGAGATGGGTCTCTTCGGCATCACCACGCCAGTCCGTTACGGCGGCACAGCACTCGACATGGTAAGCTTTGCATTGGTTTACGAGGAGATCTCCCGGGGTTGGATGGGGATCGCGGGGATACTCGGCACCCACAATCTCGCCTGCTGGACCGTTGCCCGCCACGGGACAGAGGACCAGCGCGAGCACTTCCTACCAAAGATGGCGTCGGGCGAATGGCGCAGCGGCATCGGTCTAACCGAACCAGGGGCGGGCAGCGACCTGCAGGGGATACGAACCACCGCCCGCCGCGATGGTGATATCTATATCGTCAACGGGACCAAGATGTGGATCACCAACGCGCGTCACGCGGCTGTACTTCCGGTTCTGGTAAAAACCGACCCGACCACGACTCCCGCCCATCGCGGGATGAGCCTCTTGCTGATCGAGACGGCGACTGCCGGCTTCTCGGTGAGCCGCGACCTCGGCAAAGTCGGCTACAAAGGCACCGAATCCTGCGAGCTCGTTCTCGAAGACGTGCGCGTACCAGTGGCGAACCTTTTGGGAGGCGTCGAAGGAAGGGGCATGCAGCAGGCGCTTTCAGGTCTCGAGACCGGCCGGATCAACATCGCCGCTCGCGCCGTCGGCGTCGCTCAGGCCGCCTACGACGCAGCTCTCGACTACGCCCGCCAGCGCGAGGCGTTCGGCAAACCGATAGCCGAGTTCCAGGCGGTGCAACTCAAGCTGGCGGACATCGCGACGCGGCTTCAAGCGGCACGGCTGCTCACATACTGGGCCGCTTCGAAAGCAGACAGCGGTGCAAGAGTGGACGCGGAGTCAGGCATGGCTAAGTACTTCGCCTCCGAAACAGCTATCGACGCTGCTCTCGAAGCGATGCGTATCCACGGGGGATATGGCTATTCTACGGAATACGTCGTCGAGCGCCTTTACAGGGATGCACCTCTCATGGCAATCGGAGAAGGGACCAACGACATCCTGCGGACGGTCATCGCGAAGTCCCTGGTCGCCGGCACGACCGTGATCGGGTGATCGCGCTTCGCATTCTTTTTCGTCCTGAGCGTTTCTCGAAGGCGATGACATCGCCAGTCCCCGTTCTCGCATGCGGACTCGCCATCGCCAGCCTCGGCGGCGCTATACCCGCAAGGACGAGTAGTTCTATCCAGCCAGGAAGACGCCCAACACCAGCGCCGCAAGGGAACTAATGCTGGTGACGGCGCCCCAGGTGGCAAGCCCGGCTTTTGTCTTGGCCCGACCATGCAACCAGGCGGACAGCCCAGCGAGTAGCACGACGGCAATCTTGACGCCAAGGACGATCTCCCAAGCGCTGGTCTGGTGACCATGGACCGAGGCGACGTTCCAGATGCCGGTAATCAGCAGGACTACGTACGCGGGCCAGCTGAGCCGGCTGAACGCACGGGCCAACCGGCGGGGAGCATCGGCTCCGAGTTTTCGTGCTGTGGGTACCAGTCCGGCAACGGTGATTTGCCCGCCGACCCATACCGTCGCCGCGATCATGTGAAGGCTAAGGCGGATCCCGTCGAGCGCTGGTGCGAGGTTGGCCAAGATCAGGGCAAGCATGACTTTTCAGATTGCATGAAACGAGAGTGAGAACTAAGGGTGGGGTATCGAAAAGGGTCTTTGGACTCTAAGGCACCGCATCGGCCCGTGGGAAAACTGCTGTGAGTGATGTTGCTCGAGATGGCGGGTTACGTGGCGAGTTTGACGCCCGCTTCGCGCCCACGGTCTAGCGGGCAACGGCCTAACCCTATCAAGGAGAGACCAAAGTGACTTCGACAAGCGAGACCCTACCAACCCCGACCGGGGAGAGCACTTTGGCTGAGGTGATCACCGAAAGGCCAGTTCTCGCAGGAGTTCTCCGTGCTCTCGGCGTGGATTTCTGCTGCCACGGGGATGCCACCTTGCGGGTCGCGTGCGAACGGGCCGGGGTCGAGTTGGATACAGCGTTGGCCGCGATTACGTCGGCCGTTGACCTGACTGACCAAGACACAGACGACTGGACGGACCTCGGTCCGGCCGACCTGTGTGACCACATCGAGAAGGTCCACCACGCGCCACTTCATGCGGAGCTTGCGGATCTGGTGGCGTTGGCAGAAAAGGTTATGTCGGTACACGCCGTAGGGCATCCGGAGTTGGAGGAGGTGCGCCGACTCGTTGCGGAACTCGAACAAGACTTCGTACCGCATCTGATGAAAGAAGAGCGGATTTTATTCCCAGCAATCCGATCCCTGACAGAGGGCGTTTCAGGCTTCGGGTTCGGGTCGGTGGCCAACCCGATCGCCGTGATGACCTCGGAGCACGAAACCGTGGGGAACCTCCTCAAACGACTTCGGGAGGTCACAGCGGGTTTTGCGACTCCTGCCGGCGGGTGTGTCAGTTACCGGACTCTTTATCAACGCTTGGACGCCCTGGAGGCCGACACCCACGTCCATGTGTTCAAGGAAAACTTTATCCTATTCCCTGCGGCGGTCGATTTGGAAGCGAATCTCATAAACGCCGCGACCAGTCAGCGTTGACTCGCACTGTCGCTTCGCTAACCCACGTGCGTCGTAGCAATTCGAGCCGGCTCGTTAGCCCATAAGTTTCGGGGTGGATTCGGGCGGATTGCCAGTTCAGCGTGGCAGCCGGTAGGGGCCTGCGGAGATGTGCGCGGGCATCCAGGTGGACCCTTCGTTGTCAGTCGACCAGAAGGGCCCACCATCGGGGCTGGGAACAGCCCATCCTTCTTGTGGGGTGAGGAAGTCGAGCTTGTCGACCGACCCGTAGGTGCCCGACCTTTTCATGGGGACTGTCGGTGTCCAGGTGCGCCAGTTAGCTCCGGCATCGTCTGTCGCCATGAGCACGGTGCCGTTTGTCAGGCGCCAGTGCGTCGGATCGACCAGGTCGACGCTCCAGTCGTCAAGGGGCTGGGGAAGAAGTTGAGACTTCCAGGTCGTGCCGCCATTGGAGCTAGTCGCGACTGCGATGTCGGGTCCGAGGTGGACAACCATGGCTAGGTTCTCTCCGTTGACGACGGGCGGATCGAAGCCTTCACCTTCTCCCGTTGGTGCTCCCTTTGGCGGAGGGACCTGACCGAGAGGCTGCCAGCGGCTTCCAGCGTCAGTGCTACTGTAGAGGTAAGGAGTTCCCCCGTTGCAGTACAAGGCGGCGTAGCCTACTTGGGCTGAAGTGAAGTTGATGGTCTTGTCTTAGCCGAATGGGAGCGCTCCGGGCGTTGACGGCGCTCCGGCCCCGAACCCGGTGCGCGAGACCAGCGTCCAGCTTTGGCCGCCGCTCGCAGTGCGGTACAGCTCTACGGTCTCCGAACCTGCGGCGGCACCGATGTTGACGCACCAGCCATGAATCGCGTCGACGAACT
>JAKAZH010000215.1 GCA_021815935.1 Actinomycetes bacterium | reverse complement strand
GGTAGCCCACAGTAGAGCCATGGCCAGCAAGGCGACCCAGTCTTGGGTCCACCCTGGAAAAGCTTCGCCAACGGCGATGCGACCCTCGGAGTAAGGGCCAGTGCTGGCAGCCATTCGGTAGTTGCCGGTCGTGATCGCGTCGAACTTGGCAATGCTGGTGCCTTCCATGCCGCCGATCATGTAGGTGGGTCCGTCAGCCGACTCGACCTTGACAGCATTTCCGGTCGGGCCTGTCACCTTCACCGTAACGGGATAGAGCTGGCCATGGCAGTCCGGATAATCGAGGCAGGCGGTGCCCTCGGAGTAGACGTAGTAGGTGGTCGGGTGATCGACGTGAAGCGTGAGGACGCCGGGGACGGCAACACGGGCGAAACCCTTGGCTTGGTCGCTCTTGGTCTGGCCGCCCCCGATACCGAGACCCAAGGCCAAGGCGAGGCCACCGACGAGCAGTGCGACTGCCAGGAGGTAGCGGGAACGACGTGGCTTGCGACGAGGGGGTGTCGGGCGCCGGGCCTCGGTCTGGGATTCGGTCACGGACATGGCAGACCACCTGCCTTCTCGTTTATTCGACCACGCCAGAGGAAACCCAGGGAGGGGCGAAGGTCCCAAGTGAGTGGCGCACCCGGGTGGTGCGGAGTCCTTGTCGACGCCGGGTTCTCCGTTCGGATGTCGACGTTCGCGTTATCCACCACCCGAACGTTCAGGTAATCCACCACCTCGGACTCCAGCAGTTGGTGTCTACTCCATGGCGGCTCCCTTCGCCCGTCGGCGCGGGCTGATGACGTCGCCGATCTGGTGGGCGAGATGGTCGGCCGATGGTCGGCCGAGTTCGCTGGCGACCACCACCTGGCGCGGGCCGCGGCGTAGACGCACGACCCAGATCCGTCCGGCCGGACGCGCGCCGTCGTCGACGGGCTCGTGATCGACCTCGACGACGAGCCGCCCGCCTTCGTTCATCGCTTGGGTCCGGCAGGCCGGCGAGCAGTAGATGCGCCGCCTTCCGCGACCGTTCTGGGGCGGCAGCGTGGCCCCGCATCCCGGAGCGGCGCAGGTCTTCATCGTCACGACGTGGCTCCGGCACCGGGGCGCCCCTTCGGCCGGTAGGACTTGCCGTCCATGGCGATGTGGTGCGCGCTGTTCACGACGCGGTCGAGGATGGACTCGGCGACGACCGGGTTGGGGAACAGCGAGTACCAGTCCGACGCCGCCCGGTTGGCCGTGAGGATGAAGCTGCGACCAGCGCGCTCGGTCACGAGCTCGTAGAGGTCGTCGGCCTGGGTGGCGCTGAACCCGCGCATGGCAAAGTCGTCGAGGATCAGTGCGGCCGGTCGTGCCCAGCGGCGCAGCCGTGTCTCCCAGGTGCGATCCGCGTGACCACCGGCGAGATCGGCGAGCAGCCGGCTCGTCTTGGTGAACACGACGCTGTGACCGCGCCGGCAGGCCTGGTGACCGAGCGCCTGGGCGATCATCGACTTGCCGACGCCGACCGGGCCGTGGAGCACGACCGACTCGCCGGCTTCCAAGAACCGGAGCGTGGCGAGGTCGCGGATGCGCGCCGCGGGGATCTTGGGGTTGTACTTCCAGTCGAAGTCCTCGATCACGCAGGTCTGCTCGAAGTGGGCCTGACGGATCCGACGTTCGATGCCCGCCGCGTCACGACGGTGCAGCTCGTCCTCGCACAGCGCCTGGAGGAACTCGACGTAGCCCAGCTCACCGGCGTTGGCCTGGGCCAGGCGGGCCTCGAGGGTGTCGAGCATGCCCGAGAGGGCGAGGGACTTGAGCGTGGTCTCGAGTTGGTTCGTCCTCATTGCACCCACTCCTCGACGTCGGCAAAGAGGGCTTCTTGGCCGTGCAGGTGCGCTGGCGCGCTCGCCTCGGGAGCGGGATCGTCGCCCTCGTGCTCGGTGCCCGCGGCGAGTACCCCTTTGACCGTCTTGTAGGACGGGTCGCCCACCGCGATCGCCCGGCGGCACGCCGCGTCCAGACGCTCGGCACCGTGCTTGTCGGCCAGGCGCAGCACGCCTTGGGCCTGGCGAAGCTTGTAGAGGGCGTTCACCTCGAGCAGGCCATCGACGAGTTCCTTGACCGATTCGCCCAGCTCGGCCGCCCGGCGCAGGCACCACTGGGGGGTCGACATGAAGAAGGCGACCTTCTCGGGCGGGAAGTCGTCCCAGTCGGTCTGTCGTCCCCGATCTATGCGGGCCCAGGTCTTGACGAGTTCGCCTTCGAAGTAGAACTCGACGCGCCGATCCGACTCGCGGGCGTCGAGAGTCCGGCCGATGTAGCGCCACGGCACCGTGTACAGCGCCTTGCCGCTCGCCTTGGCGTAGCAGTCCGGCGCGATGGTCGGCCGGCTCCAGCGGGCGAGCTCGAAGGGCGCGGCGGGCAGCACCAGCATGTGCGGCTTCTCCGTCTCGAACATCGTCAGCGGCGTGGCGCCCTCGAGCGAGCGGTGCGAGCGGATGCCGGCTACGTCTTGGCACCAACCCAGCGCTCCCTCCACCATGTGCACTTCACCGGTCCACTCCCGTCCGCTCCACAGCGAGTCACGGACGTAGGGCATCATCCGCTCGACTCTCGGCTTGTCCTTCGGTTTCGCGGCTCTGGCCGGGTCGATGAGGCACTGATAATGCGATGCCAGCTCCGCGTAGGAGCGGTTGAGGCGCGGGTCGTAGATGTCGGGCTTTATCACCCCCGTCTTGAGGTTGTCGCACACGAGGCGACGTGGAGCGCAATCGAAGAAGGCGAACGCCTCGACGTGGCATTGGGTCCAGGCGCGCTGGTCCATCTTCAAGGTGGGCCGGACGAACATGTGGCGGCTGTAAGCGAGCACCATCACGAAGGCCCACACCCGGCGCCAGCGCTGCAGCTGCGCATCGAACCAGCGGCCGAGATAGCCGTAGTCGATCTGCGCCTCGTCGCCGGGATCGACCTCGGGCCGCCACGGGCTCGCCGCCGCGCGCTGGGCCTCTTCTGGCATCTCGCGCCACAGCCACCGACGGAAGCTCGTGAGGCCGACGTCGAGGCCTTCCTCGTCGCGCAGGCGCTGGTGCACGGTGGTGGCACTGCTCGCCTTGAGCATCTCCTCCACCCGGGCGCGATAGGGCTCGATCTTTCCGTGGGTGAGGCTGCGGGCGCGGGCGTCGACGAGCTCGGGGAACCAGCGCCGCACGAGCGCCGTCCACTCCTCTCTCGAGCGCTCCTCGTCGCCGGGAACGATGCCCTCGGCGACGGCCTTTTCGCTGTACTTGCGGACCGTCGAGCGGTCCACCTCCAAGGCACGTGCCACCTCGGCCTTGGGCCGACCGGCGTGCCAGTGGATCAGGATCTCGACCACGTCGATCACCGTGAACGTCCTCCTTGTCACAGGTCCCTCCTCACCTCGTCGGTGAGGGGGCGACTACAGGGTCAAGGAGTCCGGGTGGTGGATGCTCCCCCGCGTCACAAGTGGGGGATTACTTGAACGCCGGAGTGGGGGATTACTTGAACAGGATGTCGCTGATCTGGGGGAATACTTGAACGCCGACACTGTACGACGCGAACAGCGCCCGCT
>JAKAZH010000214.1 GCA_021815935.1 Actinomycetes bacterium | reverse complement strand
CAGTGCCGTCACCTGGCGCCGAGTCGACGGCGCACGACAATTGATCGCTCGGGCCAGCAGGCAGCCACGGGCGCTGGTCCCTCGAATACGAGAGTTCGTTTGAATCCGCGGCTCCCCCGGCGAGCCATCAACGCGCTCTCCGTTGCTGGTCTGCACTTCCTTGCCTCGTGTCGGAGAGGCAACACACCGTTCCAGCCATTAATAGCCGTTGAGGAATCGTGGTTGATGGCTGCCTAGAGCAGGATTGCACGCGAGCACTTCTAGGGGCTGTCGGCGAGGAGCGGAAACGCCGAGAGCCGGGCACGGCCAGCCCGCCAGCGCAGTGACGACTGCGATAGGGGAACCACGCACGTCAAGCCAATGCCACGCCTGCGCGGAGATCGCCCGGGCAAACGTACGACCGGCGACGTCCCAATCCTCGAAGGCGGCGATCTCCACCGCAATCCCGTACCGGCGGGCGATCTCCGCCACTCCTGGCGCCAGTTCCACACCCAGCACGTCGACCCCACGCTCGGCGGTCTGTCGTGCCGCTATCCCGGTCCCATGGCCCATCATCCAGCACCTGAAGGCCAGCCGACTTCGCGCCGAGCAACCGATCGATCACCACGCCCGTGTATCCCGGCCGGCAGCGGTCGTAGCGCTCGGCTTGTTGCTCGAATAACCTCGAAAGCTCCAAGGTGCGACAAAGACGCCCGTCACCTGCTGCCATCGACTGCAGCCGCTCCCACCTACCGGTCGGTCCGCGCGAATACAGATGAGTTCCTGCCGTATTCCCTACCACCGTCTCGTCCTCTAGGTCGAAAGGATCCCCGGACGACGCTGGCCGAGATGAAAGACAACTCCACTCAGCTGCTGCACCACCAGCCCCGCAGCCGGCGGTAGGGGCGAAGCGCGCCAGCCAGGGCGGATTGTGGACGGGGGACACGGCTACCTCGGCCGCCAAATGAACCTGACGTCCGGCGCTCGCTCCTCGTTACCGGCGCCATCGTCGTCATGGACCAAAGGAGGGACGGCCGGAACGGCCGCGCGGCGCGACCGAAGGTACACCTAAGTGGCTGTCGCAACGCCTCGTTGATCGGCGCGCCGGACACGAGTCGCGGCCCCACCATACGCGCCTGACTTCACTTGTCGGCGCATGACCACCCGCATCGCCGGATCGAGCCCGTGGGCGGCCTCGGCATCGCGCACCGCCCGCAGACCGGCACCGATCTCGTCGTCGGCCAAGACCCGGAATCCGAGGTGCTCATAGAGGGGACGGTTCCAGGGGATGTGGCCAAAAGTAGTCAAGGTCACCGCGTCCATGTTGCGGCTGGCCGCCCACTCTGCCGCTCTGTCGATCAGCGCACGCCCTAAGCCCCGGCCTTGGTGGTCGGGGGCCACGCTGACCTGCTCGATATGTGCGGCTCTGTCGATCTCGTCGACTAAGACGTAGCCCAGCGGTGCGCCGTCGCTGTCCCCCGCCACCCACGCCCGGCCGTCCTCCGCGTAGCCCGCCAGTACCTCGATCAAGGCAGGTTCGTTGTCGGCCACATGCCCGAGGCCGAAGTCCCGAAAGCGCTGACCCGCCGCCCTCTCGATCTCGCAGAGAAAAGAAAGATCCTCCATCACGGCGCCACGAATCAGCACAGTCACCAGACTAGGTTCGCACTCCGAGCCTCCTCGCTCCGGCCATCCGCCAAGCCAACAATGATCCCCAGCCGACGTTGCCGGACAGAGTGCTGGCCGACACAACAGCGCGCGACATTCGGATGCCTCTCAGTATTAGCGCCGATGACGGATTCGCACTGTTTCACTTCCGCCTTGTCTGCGGAGCGAGGTCCCCGCTTGCTTGGCTGGCGGGCAGCTGTTGCTGCGAAGGTCAACCGACGCCAGGGTATGCTCATCGGCGTGACGCACGGCAGGCGCCGACCAAGGCTACGACGTGGTTGTTGCGGGCGACGGCAGCATCCCCGCCGAACAGCTGGCGGCACTGGGCGTTCACCCTGGCTCCCACTTGCGGGTGATCCCTGCCGAGCAGGCGGTTGCTGCACCCGTCTTCCGCGGCTCGCTGAAGGGGTTCCCGGAGCCGAGCTGGGAGGACTTCGAGCTTGCCAGCGAGGTGGCGAGGAGCGACTTGGAGCTGTCGTGAGGGTCGTCGCGGACTCCCACGCCATCGTCTGGTACGGCCACGACTCCCCCAGTCTCTCCGGTCGAGCCCGAGACACGCTCGACCAAGCGATGGAAAGCGACGGCGTAGTCATCTCGATCGTGACCTTGGTCGAGTTGTGGTACGTAACCAAGACCACCCGCGCTGTCAGCCAAGAAGAACTCGATGCAATCCGCGAACAGGTGTCCTCCTCGCCCACAATGGACTTCCCCTACCACCTCCTCCCTCACCGTCCGAGCTATCCCGGCGCCCCCCGAAACCTCCGCTGCGCGGGGCACTCCTAGCAGGCTGGCCGTCACACCAACCTTATCCGGCAGAGTGGAGCCGCCGTCACGGTATATTTTCTATACCATGACGGTCGATGGAGTTCGAGTACGATCCCGCCAAGAGCTCCGCCAACCTGGACAAGCACGGCATCGACTTCGACGACGCCCAGGCCTTGTGGGACGACCCGCTGCACGTCGTGATCCCGGCCCGAACCCTCGGCGAGGCTCGCTGGCTCATCGTTGGCAGGATCACAGAGCGCCACTGGTCGGCCATCATCACCCACCGCCAGCAGCGAGTCCGCATCATTTCGGTCCGACGGGCCCGCCCAGAGGAGGTCGCGATCTATGAGCGAGATGAACACTGAAGACTTCGACCACCGCTTCGACGCCGGCGATGACATCACCGCAGCGCTCGACCCACAGCGGGCCGAGCGCCCTGGACTCGCCGCTCGCCGGGTCAATGTCGACTTCCCCTCCTGGATGGTCGAAGCTCTCGACCGAGAGGCCCGACGACTTGGCGTCACCCGCCAGTCCCTCATCAAGCTCTGGATCGCCGACCGACTCGAACCACGACCCTCCGGCGCAGCCTGAACCCGCCAAGCCGCCTTACAGCAGGACGTATGACCACCAGGCTCCGCCCCCTGACCGCGTTGCGTAGTCCGTAGTCAGGGACGCACGCCGACCCGTCGATCTGGCGCGGCTCGTGCCGTCTCAAGTTGGCTTTCGTAACCACACAAGTTGGGCGATCTGCGGTGACATCCTGAGACAACGTCCGGTCACGACCACATTGCATACCCTCGATGAGCGAGGTGCTATGAACCCATGATCCCGCGTCTGATCTCAATGCCCCCGTCGCCTGCTCCGGGCGAAGGCGCCTCTCCGCTCGCGTCCGTCACCCTGCCGATGGCAACGCCGCGGCAGCTCCACCGCGCCCTGCAGTTTCTGGGTTGCGTCTGGAAGCACGATCCGCTGCATGCCAACGAAGCCTCCGACGGCTGCGCTTACAAGTGCACCTGTGCCTCTGTCGGCAGCGGCCTGTACATGTGGGTCGCAAACGCATCTACTCAGCCAGCTGACGCTTGGGCCAACAGTGGCGTACTGTACATCGGGATCTCCGACGGTGCCGGAAAGGGAAATACTACCGCCCGAA
>JAKAZH010000213.1:2405-3593 GCA_021815935.1 Actinomycetes bacterium | reverse complement strand
GCTCGGCCAAGGCACGCTGCTGCTTCTGCTCGCGTTGAGTGCGCTCAAACCACTGGTCACGTCCCTGTGCGTCGGAAGCGGGGCATCAGGCGGCCTTTTCACCCCGTTCCTGAGCACCGGTGCCGTCTTCGGCGCCATGACCGGGATCCTTTGGTCGATGATGTGGCCCGGATCGCCGGTCGGCGCGTTTGCGCTCATTGGCGCGGCCGCCATGATCGGCTCCGCGATGCAGGCGCCGATCTCGGGTCTGGTCCTGGTCGTGGAGCTCACCCAAAGCGGACTTGACCTCATGATCCCGATCCTTGCTGCGACGGTCCTTGCAACGGCTGTGGCGCGACAGTTGGACGGCTACTCGATCTACTCTGCTCGCCTCCCCGGCGTCGAACACGGCGGATGACGGGTCGCCTTATATAATGAAACAGTCGCTGACTGGGGAAGGTTCTAATATGACTGTGGAGATGCCATGTGCCGAGCGGTGACTTGCAAATCCTGCGGTAAGCCGACGTGGGTCGGATGCGGTGAACACGTGGAGCAGGTCCTCGGATCGGTGCCGGCAGAGGATCGTTGCCAGGGGCATGCAAGCGACGGTTCGGGTCGAGCCGGATGGTTGAGAGGCGTGCTGAGACGGCCCTGACGAACTCGTCGCAGACTTCGCTCCCTTCCGTCGAGCCCACCACACGCCTCAACAGGCGCGGCGGAGAACCTCTCTGGGTGCAGATCCTGGCGGACCTTCAGTCCAGACTTGACACAGGGGAGTTCGAGGAGCGTTTCCCGAGCGACATCGAGCTCACAGGAAGGTACAACGTGAGTCGCCAGACCGTCCGCGAGGCGGTACGAAGGCTCCATGAGGACGGAAGGTTGGAGCGTAGCCGCGGGCGCGGGACGTTCGTGCGCCCACGGTCGTTGGAGCAGACGCTCGGAACGATCTACAGCTTGTACCGTTCAGCCGAGGAGCAGGGTTTCGTCCAGGAGAGCTTGGTGCGTTACCTCGAGGAGCGCACCGACCCTGTCGCGGCGGCTGCGTTGGGTTGCCGATCCGACGAGCCGCTCGTGTACCTGGAGAGGTTGCGGCTCATCGACTCAAGTCCTGTCGTCCTCGACTGCTCGTGGCTTCCCAAGAGCATCGCCGCCCCTATCCTCGAATCCGACTTCCACCGCACCGCTTTGTACATCGAGCTCGAAACGCGC
>JAKAZH010000213.1:0-2395 GCA_021815935.1 Actinomycetes bacterium | reverse complement strand
TCATGCCGTCGGCGCTACAGCGCGAACTTCTCGGCTTGCGCCCGAGAGTGCCCGCCTACGGGGTCGAGCGACTTGCCTGCCAGGGCGATCTGAAGGTGGAATGGCGCCACGGGGTGGTGCGAGCCGACCGGTTCGCTTTCGTCACCCGCTGGTCCGGTGGCAGGGTCGGCGCCTCGTTCGAGACGCCTACCACCTGGAAGCAGTAGCCGTCACGCGGACGCAGGTCTGCGCCGTCAGTCCTGGGGTTCCGACAGGTTCAGCGTGTAGGACACGAACCGTTCCCCGCTCTTGCTTAGCACCTCGTCGCCCGAAACCCATCCGAGGGCCTCGTAGAAACTCCGTGCGGCAAGGTCGGGCGGAGTGACCAGGGTCAGCTTCGCCAAGCCGTCGGCTCGGGCGAGCTCGGTAGTCCGGTCGATCAAGGCCCGCCCCGCACCGCTTCGCTGCGAAGCGGGGTCGACCATCAGGTGGGTGACTTCCCCTACAGTCGCGCTTGCCGGGCCGGCCGAAACCGTGGAGCGCCCCCCTCGGTTTGTTACCCGGCTTTGCAAATGTCGCCAGAGGGCCCGGCTGTATCGTCCGGCGCGCGTGACGGCAAGCTCCTTGGCGAGGTGCGGGCGCAGGGCGGCGCCTCCGAGCATACGGACGGCGAGCTCGGGCCCCGAGTTGCGAAGCATCTTGCGGTAGTGAGCGGCCGGGTCCAAGGAGCCGAGGAGGACGCCGACCAGGTTGCCTTCGTCGTCTCGGGCTGCCAATGCGAGACCGGCGGGGCTTCGCACCCACGCTCGATGATACGCGGCGAGGAAAGGAAGCCCGAAGCGCGCAAGGAACTCCATCCCGAGGGCGTCCCGATGTATCCGGGCCGAGCTTTCGCATTCGTCGAGACGCAGCGCGCCTACCGGAGGGCGCCGCTGGACGCCGGTGTCGTTCAACTCTCCGGCAGAAGTCCAGCCACGAACGCCGCCTCGGCGACGACCCTGCCCGATTCGACCATGATAAACCTTGCGTCGGCGAGCATCGACCCCCAGGAGTCGAACGCCTCCGCGGATTCCTGGCGGGCAACGATCATCTTCCAGGCGTTCTTCGCGATCCGCCACCAACCCGCCGGCCCACGCTTCGCGATGGCACGTACCTTCCCGGCGATGATCTGGCGTCCCTGCGCGTCGCCGGTGAGCCCGAACATCATGTCACCGACCACGATCCGCCCGCCGGGGCGAAGCCACTGGGCGCAGCGGCCGAGAAGCTCCACCTTCTCGGGGTGGCGGAGGTGGTGAAGCGCGTAGTTGGACACGACGAGGTCGAGGCTGTTCTCCGGGAGCCGGAGCGCCTGGAGGGTGCTCAGCTGAGTGCTGACGTTGTCGAGCCCCTGCTCGGTGGCCCTCTCGGCCAGGATCCGCAGCATGTCGGCGCTGAAGTCGACGGCGATCACCGAGCGCGCCTCGGGCGCGAGCTTGAGCGTGACCTGCCCGCTGCCGGAGCCGAGATCGACGACGTCCTTGCTCTCGAGCGGTGCGGACTTGTCACAGACTGCCTGCGTAACTTTCTCCAGGCCGGGCATCGACGAATGGTCCCAGCTTTGCGCTCGACTGTTCCAAGTGCGACTTTGGAACAACGTCCGACGGTCGGGTGCCTGCACCGATCGAAGATCTTTCACAACTTCAAACTAGTGCGTGACAAAGCCCGGATTGCTTAACTCCAGCTGAAGGCCTAGTGGTTACGGCCCTGGGGGCGCTCCAAGGCAGGTACCGACGATCGGCACCGTTGCGGATCCGCTCACCATGTAGGCAACCGAACCCTGCGAACTTGCGAGCTGGGATAGGCCGGCCGAGCTGATTGCAGCACCGGTAAGGTACTTCTGGAGGAAGGCTACGGTAACAGCGCGAGTCACGAGCAGCTCCGGCCCGACCGGGGAAGTGTAGGCGGACAGGTGGCTCGCGGCGGGTATGGACAGGTAGAAACGCGGCTGCGGAGCGCCGTCGTAGATCTGCTCGCTACATGATGGAGCGTTGATGGGGTCCTGGCCTCCCTGCACGACGAGTATCGGAGGCGATCCGGTAGCGAAGAACCCGTTCCCGTAGAGCGTCTGCTCGGCGCCCGAGAGGATGATCGCCGCCTTGATACGGGTGTCCTTGCAGCACGAACCGGCCGCCGCCGCGACGCTCACATCGCCGCCGTCAGACTGGCCGGCTACGGCGACCGACGCCCCGTCGACGATCCCCGACAGGCTGGCAGGCACATACGGCGACCCGTCGACGAAGTCGCTGATGACCTGCGACAACTCTGAGGGGTGATTCACCATGTCGGTCTCGACCAGGGGGGATCCGGGCAGCGTGTCGGGATAGCTCACGACAGGTACGACGAACCCGGCTTTCACCCACGCCGTGATGAGCGGCGT
>JAKAZH010000212.1 GCA_021815935.1 Actinomycetes bacterium | reverse complement strand
AAGGGCGTCGGCCAGGTGACCGTCACTTTGAGCGACCTGGAGATCGAAGAGTTCGCCGTCGCCCTCCAAGCGTTTATCGACCTTCGCTATCGCCCCGCCGGCCGCGCATCCACCGGCTCCGAATCCACCGGCCCCGCATCCACCGGCTCCGAATCCGCCGGCCCTGTGGACGAGTCTACACAAGTAGACACTGACGCCGCCGCCGAACCGTGGGAGGCCCCGCTGGAGGAAGCCGGACGAGCGGGGCGGATGGCGGACGCATTCATGGACCTCGTAAGCGCCGGGCTCGGCGCGGCAGACGGGGGCCACGTTGTCGGCGCCGACCGCTACCTCGTCCATTTCGTCACCCGAGACGGCGGTGAGACAATGACGCTGCCAGACGGCACGCCCGTGGTACCCGGAGACGCCGGTGCTGTCGATTGCGACTCCAGCAGTGTTACCCACAGTGTGGACGAGCACGGAGAGCTGCTGTCACTAGGCCGTAAGACTCGCAACTGGAGCACCGCCCAACGCAGGGCTATCAGGGTCCGGGATGCGGGCCGATGCCGCTTCCCAGGCTGCCAATATACGTATGTAGACATCCACCACATTCAGCCTTGGGACCAAGGTGGCGACACCGACGTTGCCAATGGCTGTTACCAGTGCCGGCGCCATCACAGGATGATCCACGCCGGGTACCGGATAGAGGGATACCCGAACGGGGAACTTCGCTTCTACCGGCCGGGCGGTAGCTACATCGGCTCCACCTATGGAAGGCTCACCAGCCAATCGACGAGGAGCTTGCTGACGGCCTCGGCTCGCTCCTGCTGGACCCAGTGACCGCAGCCGGGCAGGATGTGGCTTCCCCGCAGACCTGGAAGTGTCTGCGAGTGCCTTTCGATTGCGCGGGCGCCCCATATCGCGGGGCCGTCCTTCTCGCCCGCTATGAAGAGGGACGGAACGGTTATCGGCTGCCCTTTCCATACCTGCAGGTCGCGCCAGTCGCGGTCTACGTTGCGGTATCGGTTCAACGGCCCGCGAAAGCCGCTGTACTGGAACTGTTCGACGTAGACGTCGAGGTCAGCTTCGCTCAGCCAGGACGGCAAGTGGTCGACCGGTTGGAAACGGTCACGCAGGCGTCCGCCTGGACGGATGGTCGCTATCGTTCCACCATCCGGCGACCGGGTCGCCTCGCCGGACGAACCCATATAGAAACCGAGAAGCCACGACCTCACGTCGGGCTCCGCCTCCGCCTCCGCGCGGCCCGGCTCCTGGAAGTAGCTGATGTAGAACTCCTCCCCCGACGCCTCCCCCATCTCGGCGAACACTTTCGTCGGCTGCCTGTTACCCGGAGGGCTGTAGGGGACGCTCAGAAGTGCGACTGCACGGAAGATGTCGGGGCGAAGCATCGCCGAGTTCGCCGCTATCGGCGAACCCCAGTCGTGGCCGACCACGACCGCTTCGTCGACACCCAGCGCCTCGAGAACCCCGAGGTTGTCCGAAACGTGAGCCAGCATGCCGTAGGCGTCGACGTCGATCGGCGCCGACGAACGACCGTAGCCACGCACGTCGATTGCTACAGCTCGAAAGCCCGCAGCAGCTATCGCCGGGATCTGGTGGCGCCACGAGTACCACGACTCGGGGAAGCCGTGGACGAGAAGCACGACCGGTCCGGTGCCCTCTTCGACCAGATGGATTCGGGTCCCGCGGGCGTCTACGCAACTGTGTTTCAAGGTGTGGTCCCCTCTGTGGTAACGCTTGGGAACTCGGCTAGGCGCTTCGTCGACGTGAGTCCCCCGTCTACGACGATGGTCTGGCCGGTGACGTACGACGAGTCCTCCGAGGCGAGCCATACGGCGGCGGCGGCGATGTCGGCCGGAGTGCCGATGCGCCCGAGTGGCGTCCCGGCGGAGACGCCCGCAGCAACCAACGCGAGCACCTCCTCGGCGGCCACCGGATCGGAGTCCACGCCGAGTCCTTTCGCGAAGATCGGCGTTGCTATGCCGCCCGGGTTGATGCAGTTGACCCGGATATTGAACGGGCCCTGCTCGAGCGCGACCGAGCGGGTCAGTCCGATGACCGCCGCCTTGCACGCACTGTAGACGTGGGGTCCCATACCCCCCATCAGACCCGCCACCGACGACGTGGAGATCACCGACCCGCCGCCCGTTGCCTGCATCGCGGCGCAGGCGTGCTTCATGGAAAAGGCAACCCCTTTGAGAAGCACCGCCACGGTGCGGTCGAAGCCTTCCTCGTCGAGGTCGGTGATAGGGCCTGTCACTCCCCCGAAACCAGCGTTTGCCACACACACGTCGAGGCGGCCGTAGGTCTCGACTGCGGTCCGAACCGCCGCGGCGATGTCGTCCTCTATGGCGACGTCACAACGGACGAACCTGGCCCCGAGCCGGGATGCGACCTCGTCGCCGCGGGAGCCGTCTATGTCGGAGACAACGATAT
Organism: Actinomycetes bacterium; assembly: GCA_021815935.1. The sequence continues at coordinate 1,164 of JAKAZH010000212.1, read as the reverse complement.
GCGCCCCCTCTGCGACGAAGCGGGTGGCGATACCTTCGCCGATGCCACTGGCAGCGCCGGTTATGAGCGCCGTCTTGCCTTCCAAACGTCCCATTCCACAGACCTTATCCCGCCGGGATCGAACCCCACGGTGGGTAGCGTGGCCGGATGAGCGAAGTCACCCTCCACGGATCCGAGGAGGGACGGGAACGCCTGCTCCGCGTGACACGTCGCCGTGCCGGTGCCCTGCTTGGCGTCGTCACCGTCGTGTTCGTGGTGTCGACCGCGTTCCGCAGGGACGCCGCCTGGTTGTCGTGGGTCCAGGCTGCGAGCGTCGCGTCGATGGTAGGTGGGCTCGCCGACTGGTTCGCGGTCACGGCCCTGTTCCGCCGTCCTCTCGGGTTGCCCATCCCCCATACCGCGATCATCGTGGAGAGGAAGGATCGATTCGCGCAGACCCTCGGGTCGTTCGTGGCGGAGAGCTTCTTCAATACCGACGCGGTGATGAACCGGGTCGACTCGACGGAGGCCATCCCTCGCGCCGCCCGGTGGCTCTCGGAGACCGCGAACTCGGCGCTCGTTGCGTCCCAACTCGCCGAACTGCTGGGAGGGGCAATCGGGGCCCTCGACGACGCAGAGACCGCAGACCTGCTCAGCGCTACGGTGCGGACCCGGGTGGACAGCGTGCCTCTCGCCCCCCTTGCCGGGCGGGCCCTCGAAGCTCTCACACGGGACAGCCGCCACGAGGCGGTGCTCGGCACGGCTTGTGGTGCGCTCGGCGGCTGGCTGTCTTCGAACGGCATGGCCCTTCATGCCCGGCTCGGCGCTCGATCGCCTTGGTGGCTGCCCGGGCCGGTAAATCAGCGTCTGGTTGCGAGGATGCTGTCCAGGCTCGCCGCCGTCCTGAGCGATATGTCTGCCGACCCCTCGCACCCCGCACGCATCCAGCTCGACGAGGCTATCGCAACGCTTGCCGCGCGGCTCCAGAGCGATCCGCAGCTCATCGAACGCGGAGAAGAACTCAAAGCGGAACTTCTGGGCGCCGCGGAGTTGCGCGAGCTGACACGCACCATTTGGTCCGAGCTAGTCGGCGAGGTGCGCTCCCAGACCGCCGATCCAGACTCGGCGCTGCGACGACGCATTGCGCTCGCCGTCTCGAACGCCGGAGCCAAACTCGCGAGCGAC
>JAKAZH010000211.1 GCA_021815935.1 Actinomycetes bacterium | reverse complement strand
GCGGAAGCGAGGTCACGAATTATTGGCAGCGCCATCCGAGCGCCGACGGCGAAGACCTCCTCCTCCTCGGGGAGGCGGCCTCGGCTCTCCTCCTCGTAGACGGCCAGGTCGGCGGCGTTGGACCCGTGGCCGCCGAACTCTACCGGGTACCCGAGCCCGGCGAACCCCGCTTCGTAGAGGGCGTTCCGCCAAGCCCGGGCGCGCTCGAGACGACCCTTATATAGGGCAAGCTTCTCAGGCACGGTCAGGTCGAAGAATGCCCGCACCTTCTCGCGAAGGCCCACCTGCGCCATCGCTGGGGCCGAGGCGCTCAGCTCACCGCGCCTTATCATAACGTCAAGTCCTGATCGTCGCAGGTTCTCCGGACGAAACGGGCCGGTCTATCACTGCGGGGGTTGAAGAGACCGGAGCGCGCGCTCGAAGACGACGGTGAACTGGTCGTCGAGGTCGCCGAGCTCGATGCCGAGCTCGGCGGCGAACGCCTCGCGGTAGAGTACGTATCCGTAGACCGATGTGACCAAGAAGGAGTGGACTGCCCGCAGATCCAGGTTCGAGTCCAGCTCGCCCGATGTCACTGCATCTCGCAGCAAGCTCTGGGTGTGGTCCCTGAGGGGCATCATCCTCATCCGCTCGGTTCCGTCGATCAGGAGGAGTGTTCGAAGCTTGACCGTTTCGGGATCGCCGATGAGCACCTGGAGCAGGCGCAGCTGGCCTGCAACCAGATGAGTTCGGTCCACGTGGCGAAGTTGCTGCAGCGAACGTTCGCCTCTTCGGCGCAGGGCCCTGCGCAGCAGCTTTCCCCTCGAACCGAAGTAGTGGTACACCAAGCCGCGGTTGACGCCCGCCTCTTCGGCTACTTCGCGCAGGTTGAGGCCGGCTAGCACACCGTCTCGAGCCAGTAGGGCCATGGCAGCGTCCTCGAGTGCTGCCTCGGTAGCCGCTCGACCGCCGATCTGTTCACGGCGGGAAGGTGGGACTCCGTCGTTTGCTGCCTGGGCTACATCTGCGCTGGCCATTCCGCCAAGTATGACGTCAACGGAATGTCAAATGTGGACATTGACGGGCGCAGGAGTCGACGTGATAAGGTCTGGCCTAGCGGAACGCTAAACATGGGAGGATCGCCGTTGACCGGCAATGCCTACGCGGACGACCTACTCCTTAGGTCGGCGAAACTTGTCGACGACGGTTGGGACGGCGGATTCAGCCCGGGCCAGTCGAAGGAAACCAACCCGATCGACGCCGGCTTGGCGGATTTTGGCGGAGGGGTTGCCCTGGTCGCGTCGTTCTCGCACGTCGTAGCGCTCGCCGGATCGGCCGGGTTGACGTTGGTCGACACCTCCCTGGCCGCCCTCGCCGGGGCAGTGCAGAACTCGCTGGCGGCTTGGTCGGAAGACCCGGTGGATACGATCGTCTACACCCACGGGCACGTCGACCACGTCGGCGGCGCCCCTCTTTTCGTCAAGGCCAACGTCGACGCCGGTGCGCGCCGGCCCCGGGTGGTAGGCCATGCCAACGTCGCCCCGAGATTCCAGCGCTACGACGCCACAGAGGGTTACAACGGCCGCATCAACGCAAGGCAGTTTCGCGGCCGCCGCAGGCTCGGCCTGGACAGTTCGGGTGAGCAGGTGAAAAGGTGGGGTGTCGACTGGGTGTGGCCCGACGTAAGTTTCGTGGATCGCCTAGCCCTCGACCTCGGGGGGCGTGAAGCCGTCTTGTTCCATGACAAAGGCGAGACGGACGACCACGCCTGGATGTGGCTTCCTGAGCGGCGGGCGATCTGCGGAGGCGACTTCCTCACATGGGTCTTCCCGAACGCCGGGAACCCGCAGAAGGTGCAGCGCTACCCGGCTGAGTGGGCCCGGGCGATGCGGGCGATGGCGGCGCTCGAACCCGAGCTGTTCCTACCGGCGCACGGTCTGCCTATCGAGGGTCGCGACCGGATCCACCGGGTGCTCATCGACGTAGCCGATGCGCTCGAATCGCTAGTGTCCCAGACGTTGGAGCTGATGAACTCAGGGGCAAACCTGGACGAGGTTCTAAACACGGTCCGGCTGGCTCCCCGCCTTGCGGAACGACCGTACCTGCAGGCCACCTACGACGAGCCTGAGTTCGTGGTCCGCAACATTTGGAGACTCTACGGCGGCTGGTGGGACGGGGATCCGTCGCATCTCAAGCCGGCGACGTCCGTGGAGATCTCGACGGAGCTGTCGAGCTTGGCCGGGGGGGCGCAACGCTTGGCGGACAGAGCAGCACAGCTGAGCGCCGACGGCCAGCACCGGCTCGCATGCCATCTCGCAGAGATCGCCGCACAGGGTGAGCCCACCAACGCGTCCGTGCACGCACTGCGATCGGAGGTGTACCGCCGCAGGCGCGATGGGGAGCTGTCGCTCATGGCCCGGGCGATCTACTCGGAGGCTGCGGAACGCTCCGCGGCGATATCGGGCGTCGAGAGCGCTGCGCCCGACGGCACCGCAGGGGGACACGCCGCAGGGGGACACGCCGCAGGGGGACAATCCGCACCCGACGGCCGGCGCGCAGGCACCGTCGGCAATCCCGGGGCCCGAGGCGACGAACCGTGACCGAGGCGACTCCGTCGGCGCCAACTCCGCCGGAACCTCAGCGATCTCTCGACCGTCTCATGTTCCCGAAGCGAATCGCTATCGCCGGACTTTCCGCTCGGCCTCGGGCTTGGGGTCAGATGGCATACCGCTACTTGATGGCCGGTGGTTTCGCCGGCGAGGTGGTCGCATACCGGCCCCGTCATGAGGAGAGCGGCGTAGCAGCCATCCGCGATTTTACCGAGGCGGGAGACATCGACCTCGTGGTGGTGGCCGTCCCTGCACCGGGCGCAGTCGAGGTGATCCGTGAGGCATCCAACGCCGGAGTCGGGGCGGCTGTCGTCTTCTCGTCAGGTTTCGCCGAGGACGGCGGCGACGGGATTGCGCTGCAGGCAAGTCTGGTGGAGGCTGCCGGGGCGATGCCGATGCTCGGCCCGAACTGCCTCGGGCTGGTGAGCGACCCTGCGAACGTGGTGGTGTCGGTGTCGGCGTTTCTAAGCCGCCCCCGGCGTAGCGGACCGGTAGGGCTGGTGAGCCAGTCCGGTGCGATGGGCTTCATCCTGGCGGAACACCTTCGCCGGCGAGGAGTCGGATTCTCCTTCTACGCGAGCACCGGCAACGAGGCCGCACTTGGCGCTTCGGACCTGCTCGGGTACGTCTCCGCCCGACCGGAGGTGAAGGTCGTCGGCTGCTACCTCGAAGGGGTCCGGGATGTGGCCTCGTGGCGCGCCGCAACCCGACAGGCTCGCGAGGCTGGATGCGAGGTCGTGGTCCTCAAGGTGGGAAGGTCGGAGGCGGCGGAGCGGGCGGCCCTGTCGCATACAGCTTCTGCCGCCGGAGATGCGGAGATGTTCGACGCTGCCGCGCGAGACGACGGGGTGACGCTGGTCGGCGACGAGGAGGCCTTCGCCGAAGCGGTGACGGCACTCACCAGGCCGGTGAGGCTTCCCGCGCGCCCCGGGCTCGCCGTTGTCACGATGTCGGGTGGGGGAGGCGCGATGATCGCCGACCAGCTCGGCCCACAGGCCCGGGTACCCGAACTGGCG
>JAKAZH010000210.1 GCA_021815935.1 Actinomycetes bacterium | reverse complement strand
ACTCACCCTCTCCAAGGAGGTTTGCTGCGGTGACCGTGAGGTAGTCGAACGAGGCCACTGCGAAGGCAAGCCACGTGGCTCGTTGACTCGCCAGTGCCCATACGAGTTCGGTCGTTCCGTCGCGGGAATGGAGCGTGAAGTCGACGCCGTAGGCGTGGGTTGCGGCCGATGAAGCACTCCAGACGCCAGGTATCCATCCCATCGTGGGCTGCTTGGACAGCGAGTCGAGCGTCGACTTCACGTGGCTTCTCGTTCGTGGCGAACCCTTGCAGCAGAACTCATCCCAGAGAGCGTCGACGTCCCTCTGACGCTCGTCGTGCCGCACCTGCCACGTATCTCGGTCGTAGGAGTCCGGCGCCTTCTTCATGGTCGCGGACCACTCCGCCAATGCGCCGCGTTCGTAGCGCAGCGCCCGGCACCGGGCATCGCCGCCCGAGGCATCGTCGGCGATGAAGGCGAGGTGCGCCCAGATCTCGAGGAGTCCTCGGGTAAGTCCGTAGGCGGCAAGTGAGGTCTCTGGCATCCAAAGACAGAGCAACGCCGAGCGATACGTTGATGACGCGACAAAGTGGAGTCTCACCAACGTCGATTCGGGCATCGTCGCCCCAGTCCCATTTTCGGCGCGCAGTGAGTCGATCAGCTCCATTCCAGCGTCGCAGAGGTCGGTTGCGCGACCGATCAGCGGGGTCAGGACGTCGTGGGGAATCTCCGGCATCCTGCACGTCCCTCAATCCTGATGCTGCCACGTCGTGGAGGTCGGCCTTGTCACTTCGCCGCTGCCTCCGAGTCTTCATGGTGGGCACGATCGCCTGCATCAGCACTTGGCAGGTACTTGCTAAGTACGTCTTCCAGCTCAGACTCGTCCTGAGGCTCGTACTCGAGGTGATCGCGGTAGAAGTGGAGCCGCTGCCGGTTCTCTTCGAGGATCTCCGCCCATCGCCGGACCCAGACGCGGTAGTTCAGGCCCTCGGTGTAGAGCCCGGGCGGTCGATTGGGAGTGTGAACAAGGTTCTTGACGACATGATCCATGTCATCGCCGAGGAGCCAGAAGTCCCACCGCACATGAGGGGCCGCGAAGCGCTCATCCTCACTAACGGCGACGGCGTAGTTCGTTATCTGGTTCAACTCAGCCTGGGTCAGGCAGACGCTTGGCCGCTTCAGCTCGACAACGAGGTGCTCGCGCCCGTCCGCACGGAGAGCTGCTTTGGAGAGCATCAGGTCGACGATCCGACTGCGACCCGCGGTGTCCGTGACGGGAGCGCTCACGGGCCCGTCTTGCCCGAGAGAGGAGAGGTGGGCTTCGAGCACCTTCGTCAGGCCCTGGTCATCGACGACAAGTCCATACTCCTCGCCGAAGATCCACGTCCTACCGTTGGCAATGATTCGATGGAGTTGCGAGCGCTCCAGTACCCGCTTCTTCTTGTCGGCATCAAAGAGCATGGCTTCCATGTCGACCAGGAAGTCGAGGCGGTCGGTGACGAGCTTGCTGGTGTAGATGATCGAAGCGAGGCTCGTCCGTTCGAGAAGGTGGTCGAAGTCGGCGAGCTGCTCGGGAGTCAAGTCCAGGACCTCTTTGAGGACCCGGTGGAGAGCGCCCGGCGGCTGGGCGAGAGCCTCGCGGATCAGGCGCAACGACAGCCGAGCAGCCTTCGGTTCGCGCGAGACGGCGGGTGCGGCCGTCGTAGCGACAACGTCGAAGACCCGGCGCTCCTGCACCTCGGCGAGCGTCTTCGGCTGGCCAGCGTAGGGATAGACCCGCTCCGCCTTCCATCGCTCCAACTGCTCGGTACGCCGTTCGCTGAGCCGAGCGTCGATGTGCTCACGGATCGCATTACGTGCGGCGTCAAGGATCGGCGCGACGGTCTCACTGTCGAACTCCGCAAGTGGAAGCTCGTTCACGCGATCGGCGAACCCCGGCCACATCAAGTAGGCGGTGTACGGAATCCCTGAGCGCGTGTCGACGCCGTCGGTGATCTCGTGGAGGGCGACGCCCTCGGTGTCACAAAGGATTACCGAGGGTTTGATCGCCTTGGCTTCGGCTTTCCACTCCATGATCCTCAGAGTCGGAGCGCCATACTCGCCGCCCAGCGAGGCGTCTAGCTCGACCGCAGCCTCCCGATCGAGGATGGCCTTGGGGTCGAGGGCCTTGCCATCGTAGGAGATCTTGATCTGTGGGTACTTGACCAGGTACACCGCCAGCTGGATGACGACCTGAGTCGCGGCCGTGTCCGCAAGTAGGCGGTGAACGTGTTCGCGAGGTCGGCCGATTCGAACGGTCGTGCCGACCGATCCGGAGCCGAGTTGGTCGGGGTCGTCCACCGTGAACTCGGAGGTATCTCGGGAGCCCGTGATCTTCGTGCGGGCAAGCGAGCCGTCGATTTCGGTAGCTACCGTGATCCACTCGACGAAGCCGCCGACGGCGAATGCCCGAAAACGCCCTGCGCCCTCCTTGCCGTGAAGGGGCCGCTGGCCATTCTTGGAGGTCGAGCGGCTCTTCTTCCAGGAGCCGCCGAGTCGCCGAAAGTCGCGAAGCGCCTCGGAATGAGTTATGCCGTGGCCGTCGTCCTCGACCTGGACGACATCAACGCCGCCAAGGTCGGTGCGGGCGATGGCGACGGTGACGACGTTGGCCTCGGCGTCGAGAGCGTTCCAAATCAGCTCGGTGATACCGGCGACCGGCTGCGTGGGACGAGCGAGTCGGTCGAACTGATCGGCATCTACCTGGACTGGGAAGCGTTCCACCACAGGAACGTTCTACCAGCACCCTGTGACGCGCTCCCGACCCGGTCCGGCCCGCCGTGCGGCAGGACCCGCTGCGGGCTCGGCTCGGAATTGCTTACCCACCTCAGCGTGGGACGGACTCCTCAGTTGGCGTCTCGCCCTCAACCCCGCCCGACTGGGCCTGAGCCCGGCACAGGACGGGGCAGCGACGCACCAGGCTCAGGGGAGCAGCTCACGGGTACGTGCTCCACAGGCCGACCGCGCCGACGGCGCAGGTGGCGATCCAGAGCAGTCGCTGGAGCCCGATCCTGAACGCTCCAGCAAAGAGGCCGAGGAGCCCAAGGGCAGCTGCTGACCAGGTCGCAGCGTTGCCGAAGCCGCTCTTGTCTTGGTTTGCCATCTTCATCACCTCTTTTCTGGTCCGATCCGCCTGCCACCACCGGGTGGCCGACGGATGCCCAGCGTACGAGGCGGTTCTGCTCTCCCACCACCATCTCAACCGGGGGATGTAACCTTGGCATGTGCCGCGCCCCGCTACGCCCTCCCGTGCCACGAAGGCCCTGGTAGCGGAACTGCGCGCCCAGGGGGTGCCCTGCTCGCCTCGCCGCTTGGAGGACTGGCGGCGCGTGGGGCTCGTGCCGAGGGGCCACCGGCGCTCGCTCGGGCGCGGCCGCGGCACCGAGGTCGTCTACCCCGACGACATGGCCGAGCGATGCCGTCAGGTGGCGACGCGCATGCGCCGGGGCCAGCCGTGGCAGATGGTCGCCTTCTCGCTGTTCGCCGGCGGCGTCGAGCTTCCCGAGGAGACGATCCGCGCCGCCTACCGGTGGGCGCTCACCGTCGAGGTGCCCGCGGACAGCGACGAGCTGGATGTGGCCGAGCGCGGCGTTGACC